>JACRMZ010000010.1 GCA_016219455.1 Candidatus Aenigmatarchaeota archaeon | reverse complement strand
GTGGAAATCGCGTATCTTCTTCAAGTCGAAATCGAAATAATGGTCGCAGGGCAGCACCAAAAAGTCCGACTTCAAGTAGGGTTTTGCAAGCTCAAGCGTCTTGGCAGAGCCGCGCGGCTCCTTTTCTTCGAGATAAGTAATGTTCACGTCGTAACGTTTCCCGTTCCCAAGAAGTTCGTATATTTTTGATATCATTTTTGTGGAACCGGCAATAATCTGGTTGTAGTAGCCGGCTTCCCTCGCTTTCAAAACAAGGTCTTCAATGAGCTTCCGTTTCCCTATGTCTGCAAACGGCCTCAGGGTCTCGCTGCCTTCAATGACCATCTGCTCAGGATGGCCGCCTGCGAGTATCACACAAGTCCGTTTGTCGCTTAGGTGGTCGCGCAGGAAGCGCTCTATAGCATCGCTCCTGGATTTGATTACCAGCCCATCCACAAAGGAATCAACCCTTTGCGCCACTTCCGAATCCAAGCTTATTGAAAGCCGTTTTTTAGCCATAACTATCGTAATACGTGTTTATTACGTCTTATTAAACACATAATACTTTTATACGGAAACGATTTAAACTAATGGTATGGGGTCTTACGGGGCATAGAGGGCCGTTATGAGGGTTTTGGTCACTGGCGGGGCTGGATTTGTCGGTTCAAACCTAGCGGTGAGTTTTGCCAAGGGCAACGAGGTCGTTGTTATGGACAATCTGAAAAGGCGCGGCTCCGAATTGAACATCCCAAGGCTCAGGGAAGCAGGCGTGGCGTTTATCCATGGTGACATAAGGAACAAAGAGGATTTTGATGGTTTCGGAAAAGTGGATGCGATAATAGAGTGCTCTGCCGAGCCGTCTGTGCTTGCCGGGCTGAACTCGTCGGCCGAATACCTGATAAACACAAACCTTCTTGGAACAGTCAACTGCTTAGAGTTTGCAAGGAAAAACAATTCCAAATTCATCTTCCTTTCTTCAAGCCGCGTTTACCCCATTGGCAAAATAAATTCCGCGGCGTTTGATGAAAAGGAAACCCGTTTTGAACTTTCCAAATCCCAGAAAATGGACGGCATTTCCCGCAACGGATTCACAGAGTCGCTTAGCCTTGACGGCCCAAGGACGCTTTATGGCGCCGCAAAGCTGTCTTCAGAGTTGATAATCCGCGAGTATGTGGATATGTTCGGCTTGCAGGCAGTCATTGACCGCTGCGGGCTGATTGCGGGGCCCTGGCAGATGGGAAAAGTTGACCAGGGAGTCGTGGCGCTCTGGGTAGCCAAGCATCACTACAAAAAACAGCTGAGTTACATTGGCTACGGTGGCTCTGGAAAGCAGGTCCGCGACATCCTTCACATAGCTGACCTTTACAGGCTTATTGACATTCAGCTCAAGCACACGGAAAAATACAACGGCAGCGTTTACAACGTCGGCGGCGGGAGCGCTAACAGCGCTTCTTTGGCTGAACTCACAAAACTTTCGGAAAAGCATACAGGGCAAAAAATACCCATCAGCCGGGTTTCGGAGGAAAGAAAAGGTGACATAAGGATCTACGTCACGGACAATTCAAAGGTTTCCAAAGAAACAGGGTGGTCTCCTAAGATAGGTGTCGAGGAAACGATAAAGGATATTGCAGAATGGATAAAGGACAATTCGGTAAGTCTAAAAACAGTCTTGGGTGATTGAAATGCAGTGTGTTATTGTAACAGGTTCCGCAGGACTCGTCGGCTCTGAGGCAGTAAAGTTCTTCGCTGAGAAGGGCTTCAAGACAATAGGCATCGATAACGACATGAGGAGCAAGTTCTTTGGCAAGGAAGCGTCTACAGAATGGAACAGGAAGGCGCTAGAAAAAAACGTCGCCGGGTATGAGCACCACTCTGCGGATATAAGGGACGACGCTAAAATAAACGAAATATTCCAGAAATACTCTGGGTCTATTGCAGGAGTCATCCATGCGGCAGCGCAGCCATCCCACGACTGGGCGGCAAAGGACCCCCACACGGACTTCACGGTAAACGCCAACGGGACGCTTACGGTTCTTGAGGCGGCGCGCAAGTTTTCCCCCACCGCTCCGTTCATATTCACTTCGACAAACAAAGTCTATGGGGACAATCCTAACTCCCTGCCACTCGTTGAGGAAAAAACGCGGTGGGAGATAGACAGAAAGCATCCGTATTACAAGAATGGGATAGACGAGTCGCTGAGTGTTGACAAGACAAAGCACAGCCTCTTTGGCGTTTCCAAGCTTGCAGCTGACGCGCTTGTCCAGGAATACGGCAAGTATTTCGGAATGAAGACAGTCTGCTTCCGGGCTGGCTGCATAACTGGCTCTTCTCACTCTTCAGCGGAACTGCACGGCTTTCTCGCATACCTGATGAAATGCGCCATGACAGGCAAGCATTACACAATCTTCGGCTACAAGGGCAAGCAGGTCCGCGACAACATACACGCATACGACCTTGTCACGGCTTTCTGGAACTTTTTTGAGAATCCACGGGAGGCTGAAATCTACAACATGGGAGGCGGCCGCCATTCCAACTGCTCGATGCTCGAAGCAATAGAGCTCTGTGAAAACATATCTGGCAAGAAGATGTCCCATTCATATTCAGAGGCAAACAGGACCGGCGACCATATCTGGTGGATAAGCGATGTGACAAAGTTCCAGAAGCATTATCCAAAATGGAAATACAAGTATGACGTCAAGTCGATTCTGGAAGAGATGGAGGCCAGCCTCCACGGGGCGGTGTGAATGGAAAGCTATGACGGAAAAATAAAGGGAAAATCTTTCCTGATAACCGGCGGCTCGGGTTTCCTGGGAAGCTGGCTTTCAGAGAGGATAGAAGCCCTTGGCGGCACGGTAACCATATTGGATAATCTCTCTTCAGGTTCCAGGGACAACTCGAAGCACCTGAAGGCAAAGTTTATCCAAGCGGATGTCTGCGAGACGAAAACGCTCCCGGGAAAGCTTGATTACATCATCCATGCTGCCAGCATCGCTTCTCCCGACTATTACCAGAAAAAACCAATAGAGACGATTTGGGCCAACACCAAGGGCCTGCACAATATGCTTGAGATTGCAAAGCAGAAGAAAGTGAAAGGGTTCTTGTTCACTTCAACATCAGAAGTCTACGGCAACCCGCCTGACAAGTTCGTACCGACACCAGAGACATACTACGGCAATGTCAACTCCTACGGACCGAGAAGCTGTTACGATGAAGGAAAAAGATGCGGCGAAGCATACTGCTACACGTTTTTCCAAGCTTTCGGGACGCCTGTACGGTTGGCAAGAATTTTTAACACCTACGGCCCCCGCCTGCGCGCAAAGGAGGGAAGCAGTTACGGTCGTGTCATACCGAGGTTTGTGAATCAGGCAAGGGCAAACGAGGACATAACGGTTTTCGGCAATGGGAAGCAGACAAGGAGCTTTTGCTATGTGGATGACCAGGTAGATGGCTTGCTGAGGCTCCTGCTCCTTGACGGCCTAGATGGCCAGGTCGTTAACATCGGCAATGACGATGAGAAAACAATCATCGAGCTTGCAAAAACCATAAAGAACGCAGTTTCAAGCAGTTCCGAAGTGGCGTTTGGGCCGCTCCCAAAAGACGATCCCATAAGAAGGTGCCCGGACCTCAGAAAGGCCAAGAAGCTGCTGGGTTTCAAGCCGAGGATAAAGCTTAAAGAAGGCCTGAAGGAAACAATAGGGTGGATGACATGAAAGCAGTGATACCGGCAGCAGGGCTTGGGACACGGTTACTTCCGGCAACAAAGGCGCAGCCAAAGGAGATGCTGATTGTCGGAAGGAAGCCTATAATCCATCACGTAGTTGATGAGGCAGTCAAAGCCGGAATAACTGAAATCATCATAGTCACTGGAAGGCATAAACGGGCGATAGAAGATTATTTTGACTCTTACCATTCTGAAGGGGACCTGATAGAGAGGAACCACCACGCGATTCTTGCCGAGTTGAATGAGTTGGAGAATCGTGGAGTAAACATCTTCTATTGCCGCCAGCCGCGCCCCTTGGGGTTGGGCGATGCGATACTTCGGACAGAGAGGTTCATAGGCAACGAACCGTTCGCCGTCCTTTTGGGAGACACGCTGTTCACAGGAGCCTCTTTCACAGGCCAGCTAAGGGAAATCCATGAAAAGACGAAGGCAAATGTCATAGGGACTGATCAGGTCCCCATGGACAGGATAAGCAGGTATGGAGTCATAGACGCCAGACACGTTTCAAACGGCGTCTATGAAGTTAAGAATCTTGTGGAGAAGCCAAAGCCGGAGGACGCCCCGAGCAACCTGATAATCGCTGCACGTTACATTCTCAACCCGTCTATTTTTGAGGCG
>JACRMZ010000071.1 GCA_016219455.1 Candidatus Aenigmatarchaeota archaeon | reverse complement strand
TCAAGGCCCTCCATCACAAATTTTACAACTCAATAGAAAGGCCTGGCGCCCACAAGGAAATAAAGGGCGCTGAAAACGTGGATAACGTGATTGCTATAGACCAGTCGCCAATTGGCAGAACGCCGCGCTCGAATCCTGCAACATACATAGGGGTCTTTTCGCCCATAAGGGACCTTTACGCTGCCACTGAAACATCACGGGAGCGCGGCTACAGCCCTGGGCAGTTTTCATTCAACGTCGCAAAGGGGCGCTGTTTTGCGTGCGAAGGCGACGGCGTGAAGAAGATACAGATGCAGTTCCTCTCCGACGTATACATAAGGTGCGATGAGTGCAAAGGCAAGAGGTACAACTCCGAAACGCTCTCAGTCCTTTACAAGGGAAAGAGCATCTCAGACGTTCTTGACATGACAGTGCTTGAGGCGCTGCAGTTTTTTGACAACGTCTCTTCCATACGGGGAAAGCTCCAGACTATAACTGATGTCGGGTTGGGTTACATAAAGATGGGGCAGTCTTCACCGACGCTTTCAGGAGGCGAGTCGCAGCGTGTCAAGCTTGCGTCAGAGCTTTCAAAGAAGACCACAGGAAATACTTTATACATACTTGACGAGCCGACTACAGGGCTTCATTTCGCAGATGTCCAGAAGCTTCTTGACGTTCTCAATCGCCTTGTAAACAAGGGAAACAGCGTCATAGTGATAGAGCACAATCTTGATGTCATAAAGAACTCTGACTGGATAATAGACCTCGGGCCAGAGGGAGGCGACGAGGGAGGGCGCGTTATTGCCACAGGGACTCCTATCCAGATAGCCCATGATGAGAACAGCCATACGGGCAGCTACCTCAAAAAGTTGGTTGGATGACCTACGTTTTTAGTCCGGAAAAGTCGGCTGGCCTTTCGCATCCCGGGGTGTATCTCATGAAGGACTCCTCCGGGAAAATAATATACATAGGTAAGGCAAAGGACCTCAAAAAACGCATCAGGTCGTACTTCGGAAAGAGCCGCGACTACAAGACGCAGAAGCTTGTCGAAAAGATATCTGACATAGAGTTCGTATTGACAGACAGCGAAGCAGAGGCATACATCCTTGAGTCTAATCTCATAAAGCGCTACAGGCCTGCGTACAACATAGAGCTTAAGGACCAGCAGCGCTACACTTATCTTCGCATAACAGATGAGAAGTATCCGAGGCTCCTTGTGGCAAGGAGGATGAGGTCAGGAAAGTTCCTTGGAACAGGCAGGGTATTTGGACCTTTCACAAGCGGCAGCTCAAAGCTTCTGACAATTGGAACGCTGAGGAAGGCATTCAAAGTCAGGATATGCAACACAATGCCAAAAAAGGCCTGCCTGGAGTACCATCTTGGGAATTGTCATGCCCCATGCGAGTTTGAATGGGCCCAAAAGGAGTACGCGAAAAACATCGCCGGTTTGGAGTCAGTAATAGGAGGAAAGGAGAGCATGAAAGCTTTTTCAAGCTCCCTTAGGGAACAGATGGGGCAAGCGTCAAAATCATTGGACTTTGAGCGCGCAATAGAACTGCGCGACACACTTTCCCGCCTTGGGAGCCTCGGGTCAAAGCAGAAGATGGAGCGAGTTGGAGAGGCGCCAGACGAGGACTATTTTGGCATCCTTAATGATGGAAACGTTGCGCATATCATGAAGCTTTCACAGAGGAACGGCGTCATACGCGACAGGGACAGATTCTCATTTGATGTTGTCGGCGACAATACATTCGGCAACTTCCTTTTCCAGTACTATACCACAACAAACGCGCCAAAAAACATCATAGTCAATGTCGTGCCTGAAAACAAGGGCTTCCTTGAAAGGCAGCTCTCAGAGACGGCTGGATTTGCAGTCAGGATAACAAGGCCGACAAGCGGAAAGAAAAAGGAAATGATTAGCCTCATACTTAGGAACATCGAAGTCGTTCAGGGCCGCGTCGCGCCTGGGCTTTTAGTGCTTCAGCAAGCTATTGATCTTCCAAACATTCCAAGCATCATAGAGTGCTTTGACATATCAAACTTTGGGGAAGAGTACGCAGTCGGCTCGATGTCAAGATTCGTTGACGGGAAACCGGATAAATCGGGGTATAGGAGGTTCAGGATATGTACTGTAAGCGGAAGGGATGATTTTTCAATGATAACAGAAATAGTGGAACGAAGGTACTTGCGTTTAGTGTCCGATAAGTCGGCGCTTCCTGACCTTGTATTGATAGACGGCGGAAAGGGCCAGCTGAGCGCCGCATTGGGCTCACTTGAGAGAGTGGGAGCGAAAATACCCTGCGTGTCAATTGCCAAAGAAAGGGAGGAGGTCTTTGTCCCTGGAAAACCATCACCGATTATCATCGACAGAAAAAGCCCTGCCTTGAAGATATTGCAGCATGCAAGGGACGAAGCGCACAGGTTCGGCGTTTCATACAACAGGCATCTAAGGAAGATAAAATAGCCTAGTGTTTAGCGGCAAGCCCGCCTGTTTGGTCATCTGAATGTCATCATTTGAGCATCTTTTTAAATTGGTCTGAGAATTTGTTGTTATGAAATTAACCGCAGTGGCAATGGTTTTGGCGGTTTTCATTGCGGGATGCGCCTCCTCCGGAACGACTGGTGGCGGCAACGCGAATATTGCCGAAAAAGGCATTGCACAGCTCGTCCAGTTGGGAGCTCCGGTTGAATGCACATTCAAGTGGATGGACCCTGAGACAAAAGAGAAGGCTGACGCAAAGGCCTATTTCAAGGGCAAGAGTTCACGCATAGAGATAAAGGCCTCTGGGCACAAGACGGAAGGCGATGAAGAGTGCGATAAGCTCATCACCGTCATGAACGACAAGGAGAAGAAGATCTATCTTGGATGCGACCCGCTTCCTGTAAAGGAGGACTGCAAGTGGATCCTTTTTGACTACAGCAAGGTTGATGACAAGGAAGTCGGCTCGCAAGGCGGGTTGACAGAAAAGGACCTTGAGGGACTCCCGCCAGGAGACTTCTCCTGCGGACCTGCGATATTTGGCGACGAGAAGTTCACAGTGCAGGGAAAGGCGTGCTCTTTTGAGGACATGATGGGCAAAGCTATGGCAGAAGCGTTGGACCAATCCCAAACTGAAACCACCACAGACACAAAGGGGGCGGGATACTAACCCCCCTTGACCTTTTTTTAAGCCGTTTGGAGCCCTTTTAGAATTTTTAAGCATGCCACTTAAAGT
>JACRMZ010000115.1 GCA_016219455.1 Candidatus Aenigmatarchaeota archaeon | reverse complement strand
GGCTGTACATTGTTCCAAGGGGGCTGGCTGAAAATCTGGGGCAGTTTTTTTTCGCAAAATCTGCGCCTTCACTGAATTTTGGGACGCCTCCCGTTATCACGTAGGCTTCCCGTTTGGCCTGCTTTGTCTCATTGAATCCGCCCTTTTCAAGGAAAATTGAGCGGAGGTTGTAATTGTAAAGCTCTTTGCATTGGGTCACCTGAACGCATGAGCCATAGAGAAGGTTGTTAACTTCGGTAATATCGCTTATCTGTTTTTCAAACGCAGAAGAAGTCTCGTTTATTGTTATCTTGTATTTGGATTCGATGCTGGCTGCCTGCTTCTTCAGGACGCTGATCTGTGTATCCTTCGTTGACGAGAGCACGAAAAGGGAGATGGCCACGACAATCACAAACCCGAGAAGGAAGTCCCTTGTGTCAAATGAAAGCTTCATAGCAAAACTTGGGGGCTAACTTTTTTAAGCCTTGCTTTGATCCAACCGTTTAAGCAGATGGGGATTGCCATCACCAAGACTGATGAAAATGCCATGGCGCTGGCTTCCTTGACGCCAGGCTCCCGCCCAATGGCATTCTGGATAGTGTCGGCGTACGCTGCGCAGTGCGTTTCCTGCCAATTTGGCGGCAACAGAGTTTTTCCACGTCACACCAGCCCTTTCAGCACATTTTCCATTTCATCTTCACCCATTGCCCCTATGTCGGAATAGACAATGACACCGTCCTTTATTACGTATTTTGTGGAGGTGCTTGATACTTTGTAATCGGTTATTATGTCCCCGTTTCCAATGGCAAATATTCCCGGATAGCCGCTCGATGTCTTGTATTTTTCTATGTCTTTCGCAGTCTCGGAAAGGTCTATGCCGATGGAAATCAGCGAGACGTTATTCTCGTATTTGGGGTAAACTTTTTTTGTCGCATCAAGAGTGGCACGGCACGCGGGGCACCATGTCGCAGAGAATATGAGAAGAACCGGCTTTTTAATTTCAGCAAGCCTTAGCGCATCGCCGTTTATGGTTGTGACAACGAAGTTTGGGGCAATTTCCCCAATCCTTAGTGATGCAGGATGGTTTCCTGGGGTTTGGGGTAAAATCATCCTGTCTTTCAGGCTAGCCAAAAATACCGCCCCGGCAAGTATTGCCAGCAGCAAAAGCGCAACCTGGAGGTTTTTCATGAGCCAATATAAAAAAAGAACTATAAAAATAACCAGACGGGAAACTAAAGTTCCCCGCTGATAACCTTCTCTTTGAGTATTTGCCATTCGACAGGCTTGAGCTTGACTATGTTGTCAAACTCACCTATGATGACTTCATTCTCATGGATTTCCACCGCTGGGCAACAAGCTCCAGTGTGACAAAGAACAACTTTCTTCACATTTCCACCCCCTTTAACATCACTTGGCAGTAAATGTATTTAAGCAATTTCCGCATAAAAAACGACAAAATGGATGTTTTACTTCTTTTCAAGAAGCAGGCTTGAAGTGAAGTTTTTCCCCCACCTAATCAGGCTGCGTTTTTCATGGAACATTTCCAATTGCTCCCTGCCAATTGGCTCGTATATGAGGCAGCTGGAGCCAAATGATGTCCTTGCAATAATCTCTGCGCCATAACGTGAGACGTTTTTCAGCACCTCGCCACGGTTTTTTGTCAGTATGGTTACGAGAACTTTGTCAAAGCCCGAAACATCTGCATGTTCCCCTGAACAATTGGCAACTTTTATTTTTTCCGAAAGCCCCAGTGTCTCTATAAGCTCTCGGGATATTTCGCAGAACCGGAGTTCTTTTTCAACGCATGTGACGTTGCACCTGAAGGATTCTGCATAGGCGATTGCGGTTTCCGGGAAGGGTCCGGAACCCACAACAAGAACTTTATCATTTTTCCCAATGCCTGCAAACTTGCCTTCTGTGATTGCATAGTCAACGGTCCGCGATAGCACGCGGTCACCAAAAACATTCTTGCCCGCCCCGCTTATAGCCTCCAAAGCATTTCTTTCCTCCAGAGACGTTTCGTAATCGCAGAAAGCGTTTTGGAGGAATTTGATGTCGTCTGATAGCAAGATATCCTGGGAGTCAATTTTCCCGAAGCGATGCAAAGAAAAGATAACGTTCTCCATTTCCGTTATAGCCGTCAAGTACTTGGCGCCCAATGGTTTATCCAAAGTATCGGTGCTTTCCAGAACTTTCCGTATATCGGAAAGCTTGGCAGCCTCAGAACCGAAACCTGCACTAGTCATTGTGGATTACCGCCTCAGCTTCCACCATAAGCTCCTTCACCCGCCTTTTATGAAATCCCAAAAGTGCAGAAAGCTGTGTTGTCGTGTGGGTAAAAAGGTCCTTTACCAGCAGCAGGTTATTCTCGACAAGTTTTTCCACAACTGGCCGTTTGAGGGAGTGTATCATTGTTACAGGGTACAGTTTTTTCTTTTCAATCATCTTCTCAAGACCGTTGCTTTCAGGATACCCCCATCCCAAAAGCCGCATCCCTTTGCATTGCGCGTACTTTATTGCGTCATCTGAAAATTTGGTGTTGCACACGAGCCATGCCGAGTCGAACTTCCCGCGCTCGTTGATATCAAGGAATCTTGCGTAAACGTAGAGAGCGTCCTTTATGCCGGTGTAAACGCCGGAGTAATTGTGATATTTGCACTCCACCATGTGTTTTTTCTTCCCTTCCGACACAATAATGTCTATTTCATGCTCGATGCATTTTCCCATTATGTGCTTCCTTAGTTCAACAGAATAGTCGTATTCCCTCAGCACCTCGCTGACAAAGAGCTCAAACGGGAATCCTGACGGGCCAAGCCTCATTATGGCGCCTTTGAGATCATACTTCTGGGCTGCCGACGGAGTCTTTTCCTCAAGAAGCGCAAGGACTATGGAGAGGATGTCTTTGGTTTTGTCTCCGTCGTGCGTTCTGCTCTCAACCTCATCTGCTATCTGCTCGGCGACTCTTCTTATGGCGCCGGAACGGAGGCAGGTTTTTATTATTTTATCCCTGTTAAAAGGCTCGCGTTCGCCGGATGCCTTTGTCACGTACATATTCAGCGGTCCGCATTAAGTTTTGAGAAGTCGGTGATGGAGCTTTGCTGCTGCGACACGTCCGTCTCGGACCCATAACTTATGAGTATTTTGTCCATATTCCGGAGGACATAATTGCCGTTCTGAAAGTTCTGCTCCCACGAGCCGCCGTTGCCCTTAACATATAACTGGAGTTTCTTTTCCTGTGTCGTGCAGTACCTCGTCCCTGAGATTTCAATGCAGTCTGATGTGATGTCGAATCCCAGCGTTTTTAAGAACATGCCAAGCGTCACTCCGGTAGCATGGATATGAATGACGTAACCCTCTCCCGGCCCGCTTTCCACGTGCACGAAAGGGCTTTTCACGTAATACTCCGGGCCCAGTGGAGTGATTTGCTTTCCGTCAATGTATATTGCAAAGTCCGAATGCTCGTGCGTTGAGCCCAGTGCGCCGACTTTAGCTGCCTGCTGGGAGGGTGAAATGCCGTCCAGCCGGAAACTGAAAACAAACGCTATCGATGACACAACGAAAACAAGTATTAGAAGTATGACAGGAAGCTGTTTCGTAGTGAATGACGGGATAGTCACCTTTATTTTCCCCTGATGCGACTTGGCGTGCTCTTCAAGTGCCTCCTTGTCCTTGAAGGTTTCGCTGCATTTGTCGCAGCGGAAAATCTTTATCATTAGCATATTTCAGCGGCAACGAATTTAAGCTATTGTATTACGATAAGGCTTCCGAACAATGCCCCCACAACTATGAGGGATACGAAAAAGACCGCCAATCCGGCACCGCTCAGGGGGAGGATGTATTTGACGCCGCGCTTTGCCTTTCCCGTCTGTATGAGGCCTATCAAAATCGCGCCAAATGCGGTGCTAAGCAAAATCGATTCGACTGCAAAGACAGTGAGGTCGTCTGACGTTATTGTCGGCGTGGACGGCTTGACAAAGCCTGTTGAGAATTGCGAGTAATCCACGTTTGACGTCGCAGACCACAGGGAAGCGGTGGTTTTTACGAAATATATTGAGACTGAGAAAAGCGATGGTGCCCCTAGAACTGTGGCAAAGATGATGAACATGCTGTACATCATTACGCTGCTTTTAACCTCCTCCTTTATCGCTTGCGTGAGCCTTATGTCATCTGCTGTTTCGTCAAGAAGGTTTGCCATCTCGCCACCAGAGCGCATCCCTTCCACAATGAGCTTTATTGCACGATCAAGCAGGGTTGAGTCTATCCTCTTTGCAGCGTCTTTCATTGCATCCTCCATGGTTTTTCCACCAAGAGTGTCGGAACCAATC
>JACRMZ010000113.1 GCA_016219455.1 Candidatus Aenigmatarchaeota archaeon | reverse complement strand
GGGGCAAATGCATATTCCTTTGAAAGGCCCTGGTAAAATGTGATGTTTTCAATTGCGCCGCCAAGGAAGTTAGAAAACGTTATGTCGACTTGTTTCCCGTCGTACCTTGCCAATGCATAGGAAGAAAATGCCCCCCTGTCCATTGCGAATTTCGAAAATAACGATAAACGGAAAATGGAGTTTTCCGTGTCGTAAAAGAAGGAGGCCCTTGCGGCCCTGGCGTACTCGGCAAAGACGTTTGAGTGCGTTCGCTCCTTGATTTTTTGATGTGTTGACTGAAGAGCAATGAGTGAGACAAATATGAGGACGATGAGTGAAGACGCAAGTATCATCTGCCCTTTCATATCATTTCCTCCATACGCTTACAATGACTTCGGACGGGTTGAAAGCAACGCCGTTGCCGTACAGGATGTACCTGGCGTTGACAACATTGGCCTTTTTTTCAACAGGCGGGGTGCATGACGCCGAACACAGCATCACATGGCTTTCCAGCGATGCGGGAAGGCAGCCTGCCATTTTCCTGCTTATTGGTGCTATATCAGAATTCATTGCCGCTTCCCGAAGGCCGCCAGATTCATCAAGGTAAGAAATGCAATCATAGGCGAGTTTTCCAATCCCGGAAAAATCCTCCGGTGTTTGGTGCGAAAACAAAAAGCTGATGGATGAGAATATTATTATTACTCCCAAAAGCGCTTCCATGGCGTGGGTTCCCATCACCACGCCTCCGCAGTTGCCTTTGCAAAGGAAATCTCCCCATCAGTTTCCTGCACGGGTACCATCCTTGAGTATACAATGACGTTTCCCCTTGGCTCGGGGCCGTATGACCATTTCACCGAAGGGGAATTCACGGAAAGCCTGAAGTTCCCTGATATCCCTGTGGTGTTCCTCAGATCATCATAATTGTAATTGAACGAGGCCATCCTTGTTTTGTAGATTCCATTCACAGCCTCCTCTCCAAGCGGTACGAGGCCGGGGGGAGCTGTGGAGAATGCGCTATGCAAAGAGCTGGAGGAGTCGCGGGAATAGTACACGTCTATTATCTTTGTCGATGCGCTTGGCTGGACTATTATAACGGCCTTCTCAAGCAATCCGTCGTTGTCAGAATCATAATATGACTCAACTCCAATCGGTATTGTTTTGTTGCCGTCATAGGCGATGAGCGAACCCAGTGACGCTCTTTCTCCAAGATTAATCTCGGCGCGCTTTGCGCCACCTCCTTCATTGGAAAAGGAGAACTTGTATATTTTCCCGGCAAGCGTTGGATGCTGCCCTTCTGTCCCGAAAAAGTATGAGAAAACTATTTCCGCGCTCTGCGATGGGCGTTCAGGAAGGATGCTGTTGACGTATGAAACTACCAAAGACAGCGAAAGTATGAGGATCCCTGCGCCAACGGCAAAATCTATGTATGACGAGCCCTTCATTCCAGACTCTCCATGAAAATTTTTGGCTTGCCGTTCTCAGTGCTTTTCACCAGCTTTATTTTGCTTCCAATGGACTGGCCGCCCAGGCCCACCCCTAGAAAGGGCAGCTTCTCCTTTATCTCCCTCCCCTCAACATTGAGGATTATGCTGTTTGAAGACAATGAAATCCTGTATGGCTTTGAGAAAACCCTTTCAGGAAGCGTAACTTCGACATAGCCGTTCTCAGTACCCTCAAGCTCCAGGAGCCCTTCCAGTATTTCCGACGATATTATCGACGCTTCCCTGTTTTCCGAGAGCAATGACACCTTGCCGTAATAGCCTACCATGAATGACGCTATAAGCGAAAGGGCTGCCACGGATATTGCCAGCGTGAGGGCATTAGACGTGTATGAAATGCCTTTCGTTGGACCGGAAAGAACTCTCATCTATCTTATAATAGGGGCTTTTAAAATAAGAACCGGGATTGTATTATATATCACCCCGACCAAATTACAATTAATTCTATCGGAGGTGGAATAATGGACTGGTTCAAACCCTGCGCTGCTGAGTTCATCGCGACTTTCGCTCTCGTCTTCATAGGGGCGGGATCGATTGTAGCCAACGCAGCTGGCGGAGGATTCGGAAATCTTGGGATAGCGCTTGCGCACGGCATAGTTCTTGCTGTATTCGTTTCGGCGACTATGGGGATATCAGGCGGTCACGTCAACCCTGCAGTTACCATCGGCGCTATGGCAACGAAAAAAATACCTACAAATCTCGGGATAAGGTACATTGTGGCCCAAATCCTCGGCGGGTCTGTCGGGGCATACGCGCTCAAGGCGGTATTTGCTGCAGACAAGCTCTCTGCAGTCGCATTCGGCGCACCTGTCCTTGGTTCGGGTGTCACTCAAACACAGGCTATATTGATGGAAGCGTTCCTCACGTTCTTCCTTGTGTTCTCGATATTCGGGACTGCAGTCGATGAACGGGCTCCACGTCTGGGAGGTTTGGCAATCGGCCTTGTCCTCGTGTTTGACATACTAGTCGGCGGAGGGGTCACAGGAGCGGCTATGAATCCCGCAAGCGCTTTCGGACCGGCTCTTGCCTCAGGAGGATTGTCTTCGAAGCTAAGCGAGCACATCGTCATCTATTGGCTTGGGCCGATAATAGGGGCTGTTGCCGCTGCTGTAGCATACGAAAACCTTTTCCTCAAGAAATAATAGGGATACGTATCTGACGGGGGGAATGTTTTTATTTGTGCACCCCTCGTTATCTCTACGTATGCCTGAAAAGAAAGGGTTGGAAGACATCATCGCCGGCCAGTCATCGATAACTTTCCTTGACGGGCACAAGGCGAAGATGCTTTACCGCGGTTACGATATAGTCGGCGGGATAGCTGAAAAATCAAGCTTTGAAGAGATATGCTATCTCCTTTGGTATGGTGAGCTTCCAAACAAGGCGCAGCTTGACGACATAAGGAAGAAGCTCGCTTCGGAACGGGATATCCCAGTCGAGCTTATTGATTTCATGAAAAGTATGCCAAAGGCTACACCCATGGAGGCGCTGCGCACGCTCGTTTCGATACTTTCTCATTATGACAAGGAGGCCAATGACAACTCAAAGGATGCTGACATACGGAAAGCGATACGGCTGACTTCAAAGATTGCGACAATAAGCGCAAACATACAAAGGATGTGGCAGGGAAAGGATTTCATGTACCCTTCAAAAGATATGGGGTATGCAGAAGACTTCCTCTACATGATAAACGGGAAACGACCAAGCAAAGAAGATGCAAAAATATTCGATGCGTGCCTGATACTGCATGCGGACCACGAATTCAACGCATCCACGTTTACCGCGCGAGTCGTCGCATCGAG
>JACRMZ010000116.1 GCA_016219455.1 Candidatus Aenigmatarchaeota archaeon | reverse complement strand
TTAGAGCCGCATTTGGGACATTTTAATACGTCTCTATCATTGTCCGCTCCTCTCAGCTTTCTTCCACATTTAGAACAAAAAACCTCTTCATTGCGTGTCTCTTTGCCGCACCATTTGCAGCTTTCTTTCTGTCCTTCTGTGGGCTTTGCATTGCTCTTCTTATCTGAGTCGTCGTTCGACTTTTTCCACAATATCCCTCGTAGGCTCATATCATCACTCTGTTGGAACTTGCTTTACGCAGTTACACCAATGTAAAATAAACTGATAGCCCGGAAGGACGATGGGCTCGTAAGCCATGCTTGCCAATGAACCACTCTTTTCTGAGCAGGAAGATATGCAATACGTTTCCATAAGCTGGTGGGTCGGTTGGTTTCTATTGTTGCTATCAGGGTATGTAGCAAACGCCTCTGTCTTGTATTTCTTTGCTATTGTTGTCGAGGTCGTCGTTGATGTTGTCGTAGTGGAAGTCTCTGTCGTTGTTGTAACTTCAAGGGGTGGCGTGATGGGAACTGTGCTTATTGCAACTTCATCGTTATCGCAGATTTTATTACTATTCTTGTCAAGGCAGCAGCTCGTGGCGAACCTCATGTAGGGGGGCTTGCAGGCCACCAGCTTGTCTACGTCCTCTGCCGAAAGGCTTTTTGCTAACCTTTGAACATCCTGCTCGGAGAGTTTGCTGAGGTCTACTTGGCCCGCACAGCCAGCGATAAAAAGTATGGCTAGAATAGAGAAAGCCCCTAACAGAAGTCTCATAATAAGTATTCCTTGAGCCGTAATAAAAAGCTTTACTTTAGTATAGTTAGCTTTACTTCTGTATCGAAAATTGGCTTCTACGTGACCATACAGCTTACTATATATGGGTAATGTTCAAAGGACGCTTGAGTTATTGGGGCAGCCATACGTCTTTTCCATACTTTCGGCTCTATATGAGTCTCCGAAGAGGTTTAGCGACCTCGCTCCTGCCTGCAAGAACGAGAGGACACGGACAGAGAAAATAAGGAGGCTCGAAGAGGCGGGGCTTATAGCCTCAACGACTTCCAAGATAAAGAGGAAGACCATCGTTTTGTATGCCCCCACGGAGAGAGGAAAAGAGATATTCGAGAAGGTCCAAAAAATTGATGAATAGCCCCCCACACATCCAATCAAGCTATATATTTTAAAGAGAAATAAAACCGATGAGAACGCTAATAGACTTTTACTACGATTTTTTTAAGACAGCATCAAAGCTATTACAAAATAGCAGAGATGCGGAGCTCACTTCCACCCAAGAAATAGAAACAATAAGTATAGACAAAAACGGAGTTCCAAAAAGGTCTCATATCAAACGGATACGCTACGATACACTTCCGTCTAAATATCATAAAGAACTTTCTAATCTCATGGAATTTAAGAATCTAATTAATTTTCTTAAAGAACATGCCGACATCGCGGCAATCTATAAGGGGCCTGTGAATGAATGGACACTTATATGGGATTTTGTTCTTAACCCGCTTTCTGAATTTCTCAAACAGACACGAACATTGACGTTAAAAAAGAGGGACTTTATAAGATTTTCAAATGAAATTGATAGATATCTGAAAGAGCGACGATTTAAAGTATGTGTTTTGACGCCCATAATTGGCCTTGAGGGAAAGTATGATAAAATGAAACTTTTCGATAACCTTTCAATAAGAAGACTTACAATTAATGAATTAGAAGAACTTTTTAAAGAAAGCGGCCACTTTGGGGATTTTGTGCGTTCTAATCCAGAAAAGCTTAGATTTGCAGTAGTTACTGACGCCTATCAACTTGTTGATGGTAGTGGAATCAGTGTAATGGGGGTAATTGATGAGCATAAACGAGCTATAACGGCTCTTCGTCTATTTGATGGTTCTTTGGCATCTATAGACTGTAAAATACATTATGCTTACAAAGCAGGATTTGCAAAGGAATCATTCGGATTTTCCTACATTGAGCCCACGCGAATAGCCAGAGGAAACATACAACTATTACACAAGAAGGGCTGGAGGAACTTCCAAAGATTTTGGAAGAGATTTTCTGAAATAACTAAGAAGCACGCCTTTGTTGACATAGCTGTAAGACGTCTTGATAGGCTGTTTGAAAGAACCTTAATCGATGACATTATAATAGATTCTATGATTGGCATTGAGGCTCTTTTCGTCGAGTCTTCTGGCGAATTGTCATATAAGATAAGCACAAGAGCTGCACTGCTTTTAGAAGAAATGCCTATCTATGATAATGGGGAGGGACTAAAATCTAGGAGGCTTTTTGAAATGCTAAAAACGTCATATAATATAAGAAGTCAAATAGTCCATGGAGGTGATGTTGCAAAAGAGCAAAAAGAATTTACAAAAAAATATGGAATGGACGTATCCCACTTCCTTATATGGTGTTTATACACATCGTTGACAATACTTATAGTAGAAATTAGTAGAACAAGAAACAAATTCAACAGAGAAGACTTTTACAACAGTCTTATCGTTGGTTAATGGAGTAGTGATAAGAAAGTCCAAAGTGCCTAAGGGGGGTTCTGGTGGATAAGAAGTGATTTTTGAGAAGATTTAAAACACATTGGGTATAAAAAATCATGGTAGAGGTTTTCAATGTCCCCGGTATTAATTTGCCATTTTTCCTAACCATTATTATAATTTTCTCGTTTTTTGTTTGGTCGAAGTTCTTGGGAAATAAAAAACTATACCCAAATGACATAGATGGCATTTTTGACATATTAGGGATTTCCTTAATTTTGACTGTTTTCTTTGTCGTGGGTATTTCTGTAATGCTTTTAGTCGGCGGTATTTTACAATTAACCATAAACATTAATCCGGTTGTTGAACAAACACCAAATCTTGTAGCGGCTGCTGTCTTATATGTAATGTGGGCGTTCATCATAAATTATAGGAGCAAAACGGTCGATAAGGCAGACTTAAAAAATGTGCTTATCAAACTTTTCCAATATTCGGTCTTGGCAATAGTTGGATTTATGGGAATATTCATAAAGGACATATTTCAACTTGTCGAATATGAACTAACGGGGATGCTGCTTCTAATTCTCATCATTGTCGCACTTTCAGCCGTTATCATCCATGGCACTTCACAAGGCATTTTTGGAATTAGGAAAAATGACATTTTGACAAAGGAGCTGTGGGTTTACATAGTTTTAGTATTTTTGGTGTTCTCAGTGGCAGGTTTTATAGGAAAAGCGTCTGTTAAATATGACGACCCTATAGAGGAAGAATATCGGCTCTATGCTCCCGACTTCCGTGCTGGGACAGCATATGTGAAAATCAGTGTTCCCGTTTCCTTGAAAGACATCTCTTCTTGGAAGACACCGCCATTGGTCATACCTATTTCTTATAAAAGACACGCCATTGAAACCAGCGGTTATGCGTCCAACGGATTTGCTATAATCGCAAATATGTCGGATAAAGGGCGTTCTGAAACGCTAATAAGTGGTTTTGATAACATTGAAAAGTTTTCGGAGAAGTCAGAAAAGCTCGGTTTTACAAGTGTGTTTAGGCCCGCAGCAGGCTTAGTAGCATTAAGATTTGAAAGGGGAGGTATCGTAAACAATGGGGTTACAGGAGTTATATTAGAAGGCTATGTAAAAAGGAATACAAGCTACCTGAATTATAGTTATAGTGACAACTCTGCATTTGCGGATGTATGTAATTCAAACGAGTGCAATATCGCGTTTAACATAACAAATGGTCTAGACTTGCCAATAATACACGAGGAATACGTATTGTTTAACTTGGAGAGTAGGAATATTATCAATAAGTCTGATTGTTCCTTTGTCAATATCGATACAAATTTCGCAAAAGAAGGGGATGTAATAGAGAGAAGCCATGGCTGCAGTAAACAGTCCTGTGAGTTCGACATTTTAGACAAGCGTTTAAGGAAGGATATATTTACGATGAGACTATACATTTCAGATAATTCAATTAGGGCACAATTTATTCGAGCAGAGAAACCAATCAGCATAAATGCGTCATTTAAGTTATCTTGTTAGTCTACACATCTTTCAAGGGTAGTGTTATGTCTATGTCCTTGAATCTCAGCGTCGTGTCCTCCGCTTCTTCTTCAAGTGGCTCTTGTAATCGCCTTATTGCCTCTTTGACCTCTTTACTATTGACGCTGAAGACCGTCAGACCGACCCTCTTTACCATGTCTTCATCATCTCCCCCTCCATTTCTCATACATCTCCTTCATGAAATCCTCGAATTTGTGGGATTCGTTATCCGTCACTCCTATCGCTTCCCGGATATCTAAGACCATTCCGCATTTACCGCAGAGTTTTGCCGATGGGCTATTATTCGTGGAGCATCGTAGGCACATCTTTGGTTTGGGGTTATCATCTTGGGATACCTTCGGTTTCAGGCCGTAGAGTCCGAGAACGGCGTTGTCTATGTCTTTACCGCTTAAATGAACATAGATGCTGGCCATCCTTGAATCCCCTGCCCAGCCGAAGTAGACCTTAAGCTGCTGCTCTGTAAGATGCTTTGCCATGTGGGTCGCTCTTGTGTGCCTGAATAGGTGGGGATAGACATGTTTTTTAATTCCGGCTCTCTTGGCTGCTGTGTGAAGTAGCATCTTGGCTGCTCTGTGTTCTATGGGAGTCTCGTAATTGTTCAGGGAAATCCAGAGGAACGTATTCGTGTCATTATGTGGAAGGTTAGAGATGTAGGAAGCAAGTAAAGGAACCGATTGTATCAGTCTTATCCTCCTCATGCCTGTTTTCCCGTCAGCCATTATGACTGCTCCTAAATCGTCGAAGACTACGTGTTTAAGCTTCCTCGTTAGCATCTCGCCTATCCTCATTCCGCTCTCATAGAGAAGGGCTATGAAAGCTTTGTTACGTAGCTGAGGTTCGTGTTGTATCATCTTCTGAACCTCCTCTTCAGTTAGAAGCTCCTCCGGAAGCTTTGAGGACTTGGAAGGACATCGTGGTCTCAGTTCTTTGGGCATCTCTCCGAGCTTCATTACCTTATAGAACTTTGAAGTGGAGAACCAGTAAGTCCTCTGGGTCTGCGGTTTGAGTTCTTTTATGGAAAAGAAGAAATCCTCTAAATCTTCCCTTGTGAAAGAGTCGAAGTCTTTCGGGACGGCTTTAAGGAGCCTTTTAAGGGCCCAGAGATACTTAGACCGCCTTACCATCCCTATTCCCTCTATTTGAGTCAGTTTCAGGAACCGCTCTATCTTCTCCCTGTTAGATTGGGTTATGCACCATTCATCCATTATATCTAATTGCCTCAGAAATCGTCTCTTCGTCTGATGTATATCCCATTCTGGGTCTTCTATACCAACTTTCGGCCAAACACTCTTCCTACCCGAAGACTGATGACGGAGAACTGAAGTTGGATGTTGGTGCCCCGTCCGGGATTTTCAGGCTTTGCGCATCATCTAGCGTATCAGTGTGTTCAAAGGCCATTTGAACCCGGGTCACCGACTATCTTCTTTTCATTGCCGTATCAAGACCGACGCACACTTTGTGGGCGTCTTTCCTCGCGGCTCAAACCTTTCGGTTTGGAATCGAAAGGCCGGTATCCTTGGCCGGTCTAGACGAACGGGGCGTCCTAACTTAATGATAAAAGAACCTTTATATTACCCTTCCTCGAGGAGGTTTTCCACCCTGCCTATTATAGAGTCCCTTATTTCGCGGATTTCCCTGCCGTTTTCAGGTTTCGTGTCAGGCGTGTCCCAGAGGATGATTTTTCCCGAGTATTCAGGCGGAAGCTCTGATGGTATCCTCCGATCCATCGCTATTATGTAGTCTGCTTCATCCATGGCGCTTTTGGAAAGCGGTTTTGAGCTTCCGGATAGATCAATCCCGACTTCAAGCATCGCATCTTTCACGGCGTCATGGATATGGCTTCCGGGACGCAGGCCGGCGCTTGTGGCGTAATCGCACCCCGTGCAGAAATTGTAGTACGCCTCAGCAATCTGGCTCCGAAAAATGTTTCCCATGCAGACGAAGAGAACCTTTTTCATTTTCTCGCCTGCGACACTTTTTCCAGCACAATATCCCTTATTTCCCGCAGCTTTTTTATGTTTGACACTGACGTGTCTGGAACGTCCCATAAAACCAGCTTCTTTGAGTAATGCGCCGGAACAGCTTCCAAAACGCTCCGATCAAGCGCTATTATTTTGTCCGCCCAGTCCATAAGCTCCTGTGAAAGCATCTTGGGCCCCCCAAGCTCCAAGCCAACCTCCCCGGCAATTGAGATTATCGCATCGGGTATTTTATCGTACTCGTCGCCATGCACCCCTGCGCTTTGAGCGGTACCGCCAAGCTTTTTGAGGCATGCTTCAGCGAACTGGCTCCGGAATATGTTGGAGACGCATACAAAGAGTGTTTTCACATTAAAACAGGGAAAAAAAGGGATAAATCCGTTCCTGCCAAAAATAACGTATGATAAGGGCCATTTTTACCACGCTTCTGACCCTAGTCATCGTCGGCTCTGTTTTTTACGTCGGTATGCAGTTCATGCAGCCCTTTGAGAAGCTCCCTACGGGTTTTCAGGTCCAGAGCCAGATAAACGGCACGCAGGCAAACGAGGCGATAGAAACAGGGACTAAGAATGCCCACGGGATAATAGACTGGATAGCCAATTTCCTCAAGGCCATAATAGAAAAATTCTCGCTTCTTGAAAAGCTAGTGAAGTAAATGATTGCCTGCGAAAAATGCAACAGTGTCATGGAACAGCGCAACGTCACGCCATGCGCTCTCTGCGGCGCCAAGGAAAGCGAAATAAAAAAGTTCCTGAACGACGAACTGAGATTCAGGAGAGTGTCTGTCCTTGGCGAAAGGATAGTCCTTTGCGTTTCCTGCACTTCAAAAATAATGTCATACCATCCTGAAAGCCTTGGGATCCCCGGCGGCTCGATGGAAGACATAGTTGAGATCGGCGATGAGGTTACTGCAAAAAGGAAGCAGGAAATAATTGATTTTGTCTGCGGAAAATGCATCGAGACAAGAGCATGGCAGAAAACACGCCAGAAGATACGAGATAAATCACACGGCTAGCTTTCCGATTCTTCGATGTCGTAGCATGCTTCCAGAAGCGAAGCCATCCCTGTGAAAAACGGCCTTGCGCCTTTTCCCTTGTTGCTGACCCATTCGTATTCCCGGTACTTGTAAACCCTTTCCAGTATCTCCTTTGCCCCGGCGACATCACCTGCTTTTGCACGCGCCGACGCCTCAAGACCGCATATCCACGGCCACACATTGGAGTCCTGATACAGCGAGTCTGGAACGGCTTTCCCGTATGGAGGATACAGTGTCAGCGATCCCTTGTCAGTCCAGAGGGCGCATTCGATGTTGTCAAGAAGGCTCTTTGATTTTTCGCCGCCTGCGATGCCAAAGAGCGGCATGAGTGAGGTATCAAGGCTCAGCCGTTCAGAAACATCACCGTCAACATAATCAGCGTAGTATCCAAGCTCACCAATCCACAGCTTTTCGTTTATGGCACCGGCTATCTTCGTTTTCAGCGACTCAATGTGCGTTGTTTTTTCCAAGTTGCCAATGGTTTTTTCCATTGAAGCGTAACGGTTGACGGACTCGAACCACAGGGCGTTGCTGTACGACACTTTCCCTCTTCTCATAAGGCAGTCCTCCCAGTCCTCGTTCATCCCCTGTTCCACAAGGAAGTCGCAGTCTGCGTCCCTGCGCTGCAGATACCCAATAGCGTCCTGGATTTTATTTTCCACCAGTTTCCCGAATTCAATGTCACGCGATTTTTCAACATAGGCGCATGCGCATATTATCCACAATGCCGTCGAGTCTATGTCAGCGTTGAGTCCGTAAAACTCCAGCGTGCCGCCTTGGAAGGCAGTCGTAGGAAAGGAACCGGCGTTGAATGAAAGGAATTCTTTTGGCGCAAACTCGGCATCCAGCGGCGAAGACGCCTTTTCCTTCAGGCCGCGCCCCCTTCTTACTTTGACAGACGAGTCGGAGAGCTGGTATTTTCCTGTTTCATCAATTATGTTTTTCGCCTCCTCAAGATAACCACCTCTAATGAGCGCCTTTGCCATGTACATCGCGTCCCTCATCCAGACGCCTTTGTAGTGGCTGCCTGGGGAGAAGCTTTCCCTGACGTGTTCGAGGAGACGGCTCTCAAGCTCCATTTTCATCTCTTTTACCTGCTTTCTTTTGGGGCGCTTGAGAAAGTTTTTCAGCTTGCCTGGAATGCGCATGACAATAACTGGGCAGAAAAGGCTAAGTGCATTTCTTTTGACCAAACGTTTCATTGGAAAAACAGTGTATTGCCTCTCGTGGCTGATGGAATTGGTAAACGACGCGCACTTTGTGTGCGTTGAACAATAGAGAAAAGGCTGGTGGGGCCGCCCGGATTTGAACCGGGGTCACCAACAACTTGGCAGCCTTGCTTTTTCGCCAGCGTTTTTGGACAAGGGAAAAACCCATTCCATGAATAGGAAACCCGTTGGCCAAAAAGGCTGCCCCCAAGCTGGCATCCTAGACCAAACTAAACGACGACCCCTCCTGTAAAAACATGGAGCAAAGATTTTAAATACCGCTCTTCTTCCGGTTCTGCTTCGCTATACCGAGAACTTTCCCAAATTGCTTTGACTGGTGGACTGCGTCTTCAAGGGCGTTGTGCGCCGGGTTGCGGGAATCATCTACGCTCACCTCACCAAGCCGGGCGTTCATCTTGCCGACGGCTCCCCGGTAAACGGAAGTCATGTCAGTCCCGAAATAACTGAACGGGTTATCATCATCGTAGAAATTGTCAAAGTACCACGAGATGTACATGCCGTCAAAGATTATCGGCCACGCCGCAATTTCAACTTCCCGTCCCTCAGAGTTTTCTTTTATCCACTCGGCAAAATCCTGCATTGCCTTAGCCGGCTCTTCGCCTTCTTTTTCCAGCCTTTCAAGGACCGCGCTGGGGTCAAATGCATCGCTGTTTGGGTCAAGCTCTTGCGGCCCGCCACGGCAGCAGTAAAGTCCAAGAGAGCCGACTTTCATCGCGTCGTAATCAGCGTTGCCGCTTATTGGTTTTAGTTCCCGATAAAAAGTTTTCTCCTCGTCCCCGACAATGCATGCCCCGAAAGAAAGCATCGAATACTTTCCCGGAGTCCTTCCGGAAGCTTCAACATCAACTGAAACATAGACCTTATTTCTTTTCATAACAACCGACAGATAGTGAATAATCTATAAATACGGATTACATAGTGGAAGTTCCGGGAAACGGAGCCTTTATATCCCTTTCTCTGAAGTTAACCGCAGGGCTGCCTTCACAGGGGTGGTGTTGTGATAGGCATAACGACAAACGCAATAATGTACCAGTACCCGGATGCGGATCTTGATGAGACGCTGAGGTTATTGGGAAAGGATTTCAGGCTAATAGAGATAGACGGCAATCGGTTTGTCCTGACTGACAAGCAGCTCATTTCCTTTGCCCGTGCCGGAAAAAACTACGGGATAAAGTACACTATCCACGCCCCGGTTTTTGGCGTTAACCTTGCAAACAATGAAGCGGATGCAAGGAAGCGCAGCGTCGATATCGTCAAGCATTACATAGACGGAGCGAGAAAGCTCAACGCGCCTTCCGTGAACGTCCATGCGGGAAACATAATGCTTGACATGGACCCGTTCCTCCAGGAGAAGCTTGGGGGAAGGGGGATGTTTTTGGAAAACGCGCGGAAAAGCCTCGAGGAGCTTGTGGATTTCGGCGCAGCTAGCGGCGTTAAAGTCACAGTCGAGAACATGTTTGGCCCGTTCGCTGTGGGTTTGAATGTCCAGGAAATGAAAGAGCTCCTGAAAAGCGGCGCGGGTTTTTGCTTTGACTGCGGCCACGCCTACCTTTCGCAGAGTTTGGACGACTTTCTGGAAAAAATGCCTAATCCGGATTACATGCACCTCTGCGACAGCAACACGAGGATGGACCATCTTGCAGTCGGGGAAGGCGACATAAACTTCCGCAACGTGCTTAGGAAATTGAAACTAAAGAAAGATGACATAGTGATGGAAATCATATCCACGCACGAAAAGGTGCGCAGGAGCAGGGACGCCATAGAGAGCCTGATGAAATGAAGATAGTAGCCATTGGATGCGCTCTCATTATATTATATGTCTCCACGACTCCAGGCGACCCGTCGCTTCCCCCGGACAACAAGATATCCAGAGGCCATATTGCAGGTTATTTCGCACTTACGCTGATGCTGCTCTGGTCAGGAATTGATGAGCGCAGGGCGTTGCTGTTCGCTATCTCCTACGGCATCATTATGGAGATATTGCAGCTTAACATCCCTGGCAGGCACTTTGACATCATCGATGTCTTATCAAACGCTCTGGGAACCGGGGTTGCCCTACTTTTGAACCGCTTTTATAAGACAAAAGCGAAATAGTAAATATGAGCATTTTAAGCTTTTTCCCCGAGATACAGAGGGTCGCTTTAATCATCACAAAAATAAGCTTTTTAAATAGCGCTCAACATAACGTTAATATGGCAATAGAAATTTTTAATCTGGGACCGCTCGTTCAGGGGATCAACGACGCACTGTTTAGTTATTTACCTCATCTGGTTTTGGCGTTCGTTATCTTATTGGCAGGGTATATCATAGGCAAGATTGCCGGCAGTATATCCAATAAGGTGCTCGTGCAAGCCAAGATAAACGAATATCTGCACGCAGGAGAACACTTCAAATTCGAAGTCGCGCACGTGTTCAGCCTCTCGGTAAGGTGGGTAATCTACCTCGCGTTCATGAGAGGTGCAGTAAATGAAATGAACAACGCCGCACTCGGAGAATTCTTCGCGACGATGCAGGGATTCCTCTTTGGCATTGTCGAAGCCGGGGCATTGATTCTGATATCGTTCGTGCTAGGCGTTTACATAAAGGACCACATAGTGGGGAGCCACACGCACCACGCTGACCTGATGGGAAGGGTAGTGATGTACATATTCCTCTTCCTCGGGGTAAATGTGGGGCTTGAGATAGCGCTTCCCGGAAAGACTGCACTAGTAACGCAGATAATCGTGATACTGGTGGCTGCAGTCGGACTTGGTCTTGCAATAGCGCTTGGTTTCGGCCTCAAGGATGTGATAGCAAAGATGGCCGAAGACTTCGCAGTCGAGTACAAGGAAAAGGCAAAACACCACAGCACAAAGAAGGCATAGCTTTTTCCTTCCCGTTCTTTTTCTTTTTTTTATCCTAGCCTTGGCTATGTTTGCCATCAACCAAGCTATCGACTACAGACGGATCTGCAAGCGTTGACGTATCACCGAAGTCTGTCTCGCCGGCGGCTATTTTCCGAAGCAGCCTGCGCATTATCTTTCCTGAGCGTGTTTTCGGAAGCGAGTCAGCAAACTGGATGGCGTCAGGCGCGGCTATGGCGCCTATCTCTTTTCTCACCTGGACAACAAGCTCTTTTTTCATTTCTTCGGACTTTGCTTCATTCTTTTTCAGCGTGACGTAAGCGTATATCCCCTGGCCTTTGAGGCCATGCGGAAACCCGACAACTGCCGCTTCCGCCACCGAGTGATGGGAAACAAGCGCCGATTCGATTTCCGCAGTCCCGAGCCTGTGGCCTGAAACGTTAATCACATCATCTATCCGGCCGGTTATCCAGTAGTAGCTGTCTTCGTCCCTCAAGGCACCGTCACCTGTGAAGTAGTAGCCGGGGAACCGTTTGAAGTAAGTTTCTTTGAACCGTTTTTTGTCGCCATAAACGCCGCGCATTATTCCAGGCCAAGCCGATTTTATTGCAAGTGAGCCCGTTGCCGTGCCTTTCAGCTCCTTTCCATTGTCATCGAGTATCTCAGGCTCGACGCCGAAAAACGGTAGCGTGGCAGAGCCGGGCTTGAGTGGCGTTGCGCCAGGAAGAGGGGAAATCATTATCCCCCCAGTCTCAGTCTGCCACCAGTTGTCGTGAAAAGGAAGACCGAAAACTTTCATTCCCCATCTTATTGCCTCAGGATTCAACGGCTCGCCT
>JACRMZ010000111.1 GCA_016219455.1 Candidatus Aenigmatarchaeota archaeon | reverse complement strand
TGATGTCGCCGGCGTCCTTGAAGTCCATTGTGACAGTTTTTTTGACGTCGTTTATTTTTCCAATTGCAGTGAAAAGAAGGGTTGGTGGTATGGATATTTTTTTCTTACCCATGATATAGTCGTTTTTCATGCTGTCTTTGCCTGAAATGCACGGCACGCCAAATGCCCTGCAGGAGTCCAGAAGCCCCTGGCACGCTCTCACCAACGCGCCAAGCTTCTCCTCTCCGTCTTTGTTTGTTTCAGACTGCACGGGATCTGGCCAGCAGAAGTTATCAAGGCCGTAAATCTTTTTTGGGTCTGCTCCGACTGCAACGGCGTTCCTTACCGCTTCATCCACTGCAAAGCAAGCCATCATATAAGGGTCTTCAACGCGTGGGCATATGCCGTTTGAGACAACTATCCCCTCGTCGCTGCTGAGTATGGGACGGATTACAGCCGCGTCAGAAGGCCCTGGTGTAAGCGGTTTCACTATTGAGCCGCCCTGAACCTCGTGGTCGTATTGACGTATAACATCCTCCTTCGAGCGGATATTGGGGCGGGAAAGCAGCGAGAGAAGCTCTTTGCCCAAACTGGCAATTTTAGGCGTTCTCTGGGCGTTCACCTTATTTTTCCACCTCGCCTTTAACTTCAGCTGCGGGGTGCTATGAAGAAATTCAGTGTCAATGAATGCGACTGTTTTCTTGCCGTATAGAATCTTCCGTTTTTTTTTCTTATTTAACTTTCCTATGATTGTAAGTTCAACGTCATGCTTCTTTGCGATGGCCCCAAGCTTTTTTGCATTTCTTTTGGGAGTTGATAGTGTCATACGCTCCTGCGATTCGGAAAGGAATATTTCCCATGGCTTGAGGCCTGGGTACTTAAGAGGGACCTTGTCGAGCCAGACGACTGCGCCGCATAGCCGGGCCATCTCGCCTATTGATGACGATAAGCCTCCGGCACCGTTGTCAGTTATGGAATTGTACAGGCAAAGATCACGGGCCTCAATCAAAAAGTCCATAATCTTCTTCTGGGTTATGGGGTCGCCAAGCTGGACAGCCGATGAAGGCGAGTTTGCATCAAGCGCCTGTGAGGAGAACGTCGCGCCGTGTATGCCATCGCAGCCCACGCGCCCGCCAATCATGATTATAACGTCGCCGGGAAGCACGCGTTTTTTGCTGGAGTTTTTGCCGGCTATTTCCGAAGGCATAATACCGCACGTGCCGCAGAAGACGAGAGGTCGCAAAAACCTGTCATCGAAGAATATGCTTCCGTTGACGGTTGGTATTCCGGACTTGTTTCCGCCGTCCTGTACCCCGCGCCGGACGCCTTCAAACGTCCTTTTCGGGTGGAAAAGATTCTTTGGGACCTTGCCTTTGTATGACGGGTTTGCAAAACAGAAAACGTCTGTGTTGAAAATAGGCCGTGCCCCGAGCCCGGCGCCCATGATGTCCCGGTTTACCCACAATATCCCTGTAAGGGCGCCGCCGTATGGATCCAACGCGGAAGGCGCGTTGTGCGTTTCGACCTTGGCTGCAAAGTTCCAGTCTTTGTTGAACCTTACGATTCCTGCATTGTCATCAAATACAGAGACAAGATCATCGCGCTTTGCGGCGGTTTTCTTGATGAATGTCCTGAAAAGGGAGTTTATTATCTTCCCATTATATTCAATCTTCGCGTTGAATATCTTGTGTTTGCAGTGCTCACTCCACGTCTGGGCGATGCACTCGATTTCCACGTCGGTTGGATGCGACAGCCCAACGCTCCGCCTTTCGGCGATGACGTCTTTTTGCCCAAAGTGATTTTTTATGAACGCCATTTCTTCGCGGCTGAGCGCAAGCAAACGGGACTTGCTGATTTCCATCAGGTTCCCGTCGTTGCGATTAATAGCTTCGACGACTCCGCTTCCCTTCAAGTCAATTTCTGGGATGTAGGGTTTGCGTTTGCGGAAGCTTTCCCTGTCGTATATTATTGCTTTTTCCACAAGGGGGTTGTGCGCTGATGCAGTGAACTTTTCAATTTCACGCCGCCTCGCGCCAGAAAACCCGTACATTCTTGAGTAGTGGATAGCGACTTTCCTGCCAAGCGCCTCTTCTACCGCTTGCCTTGCCGTTGCGCCGACATTATCCGTGACGCCCGGCAGGAATTGTATCTCGGCTGCGTAATCAAACGTTGGTGTTTTGGATGTATTGATAATCCTGTCACCAAGAACCTCGTTGCAAAGGAACGCCTTTTCAATTTTTGTCAGATTCGCGTCTATGGAATAAACATCGACAAAACGGGCCCCACGCAATGCCTTTCCCCCCAAAATGTCCCGGAACTCGGGCCTTACCGAAATTTCCAGCCTTGCGGGCATAGAGTTTAATGGATTCTAACGGATAAAACCCTGATTTAAATGCTTTCCCAATGATTACTGTCCGGATGCGACGCGCCATAGCAACACATATAGCTGACCTTGATGGAGTCGGTTCATCTGCCGTTCTCCAGCGAGCGTTCCCGGATGCGGATGTCTATTTCCTCGATTACAACGATTGCTGCAATACTTTCAGGGAGATTATTGATAGCGGCGTTGATGAGATTTACCTAGCGGATTTCAACCTTGGTGAAGGCAACAGGGATTCAATGGAGCTGCTCGAAGGAGCTGGCATCGACATATACTGGTACGATCACCACAGGTGGAATCCGGAAATGAAAGAGCGAACGGAAAAGATAGCAAAAGAGCTTGTGATTGATTATTCCAAGTGCGGGACTGAGCTTGTGTACGAAAGGTTCCTTGCAGGCGATAGTGTAGCGAAAAAAACGGCTGCATTTGCGCACAGCACCGATTTTGGCGGCCGCCTTAGGGACGCGCAAAAATTATCCGATGTCATTTCCGCGAATTCCGGAGACGTAAATTTCTTAAAGACGTTGTCGCGTAACCTTTCGAAGGGCAAGTTCTGGAGCAGCGAACTTGGGAGAATAAGAAAAGACTACCGTGAGAAGAAGGAGAAAGAAATCGAAAAATCTGTCGACAACGCAGTCTTTTATTCGGCGTGCCACGGGGAAGAGGAGCTGGAGATAGCTTTTACGCGCGCTGACAGGTGCCTCAAGGGCGGATATGTG
>JACRMZ010000013.1 GCA_016219455.1 Candidatus Aenigmatarchaeota archaeon | reverse complement strand
TACTTACCGATTATATACGTGAAAGCGCCAGGAAGGAGTTGGGGAAAAAGGACCCTGAAAAAATGTATTCATTTAGACCTACCGAAGAAAGCATGTGGGTTGCAGAAAACGTTGTTGCTTCGTTCAGTGCCGGCTCAGAGCAGGCAATTGGATACCTCCTTGGGATAATCGGAGATGACGCCAGTAACGGAGAAAAAAGTTGTGTTTATGGCATTTCAACGGCTTTCAGAAAGATACCTTCGGCGTTTCATGGTGCCCTCATAGAAAAGTCGAAGTCCCTTGGGAAAAACGACCCCCATAAAATGTATGTGTTCTTTGAATGCGTCTTAAGTATGCCTCTGGATCTGGATGAAAGGGACTATTTAGAAGCGGCTGAGCGCATACGGGGATTTGTGGAAACGGGTAAAAGTGATACTTACCTGATTGGGAAATCGCTGCGCTTTTCCAATTCCATGAAGAAAGCGTACGATATGGAAGATCTGGAGGCGAGGGGGCCTGTCATTGAACTCATCGAAGAAGCATATGAAACGCCTGCCGTAGAACAAAACAACGAGCAGGAAGCCGCAGTTTTGGATAATGCCGTGAAGCTCGTGGAAGCTTACGGTCTTTTGTCCGGTGTTTTGGGGGCAGATGAATCCAGGAAGAAGTATGCCTGCCTGAAGACGCTTGCCAAGATAGGCGGGGACCCTTTGCAGGAGGCCAGGGCAATCATTGCGTATAAAATAAACAACACATCAAGAGGCGGTTGAAAAATGGACATAGACACTATAGAAAAGCTTTACGCAAAAGAGTTCAAGGGCGCAAAGAGGATGAGAGTCGCAGATATCATAGAGCTTTCAAATGATACCACGGTTATTGTGGAAGGCAAGATGAGGACAAAAAAAGAGACTCTGATAAGGTATGGTGATTCGTCGGTGACATCATACAACTTTGAATTGAAGGATATTGATGGGAAGGGAAACGATACAGATATACTAATTCCATGCACAAACTTCCAGTCATATGGTTTGAATCCAGTAATCGCACTTTCTGAAGAGGGTGACGTTCTCACAATGGTGGGTGATTATCGTGCTGCTGATTCCGTTTTGTACATCAGTAACATAGTGAACCACAAGTTCCTTGCGAAGAAGAAAGGCGAAGAAGTTGGCTTTTAGACAAGTTCCTTTACCATGTGGAACCTTTCAAGCGAATAGCCGAGCTTCCTGTAGTATTCGCGGACGCCTACGCCGCTAGTTACGGCAACTTTTTCCATGCCGATGCCGCTTGCTATTTCTTCCGCCTTTGCCATCATCATTTTCCCGATACCTCTGTGCTGCCATGAGCCGTCAGCGGACTTCTCGCCTATCGCCCTCTCCTGCCCGAAAACATGAACTTCCCTAACGATAGCTGTCTCTTTCGTTATCGGGGATATGAATGGCTCGTGCGGGACGCGAAGCCGGAGCAGCCCTATTATAACATCATCATTGCCGTAGTTGATGAAATATTCTTTTCCCAACGACGAATCGTACTGAAGGACGCGGAGAAAGACGTCGCCGATTTCCCGACCCTTGCGGAGCTGGTGGCCGACTTCCCTGCAACGGATGCATTTGCATTTTATCCCCCTTTCCTCCATTCGCTGGACAACAATATCCCCGAGGTTTGATTTCCGCGTGCCATGCAAAATATGGAATGCCGGTATATCCCTGTGGAAGCGCATGACGCGGACGTACTCTGGTATGGATGCCTTGATTTCCATCAGCAGTTTAATCAGCGTCTCTTCATCATAGCATTTGTACCTCCCGTCTTTATGCCAGTCGTACAGTTCGGCGCCTGTTGCAACAAGCGTTGGGTAGATTTTGAGCATGTCTGGCCTGTAACGCTCATCGTCGAAGAGCAGCCGGAAGTACCTCAAATCCCGTTCTGGCGTTGATTCCGGCAGATTAGGCATGAAATGGTAGCAGACTTTCAACCCGGCGTCCTTTAGGTACTGCGTTGACTCAATAACATCCTTCACAGTATGGCCGCGTTTAGTAAGAATGTAGTTCTCATCGTCGGGTATCTGGACGCCCAGTTCCACGCGCGTCGCGCCAAGCTCCAGCATCTTCATTATGTGGTCTTTTTTTGCCCAATCCGGTTTTGTTTCAATAGTCAATCCAACACACCTGCTTTCCGTTTTTTCGTTCGCGTTTTTTGCTTCCTCCAGTGACGCCGACTTGAATCCGTTCAGCCCGTCAAAGCACCCTCTCACAAACTCTTTTTGGTATTCCCAGTCGCGTGCGGTGAACGTTCCTCCCATCACGATTATTTCGTTTTTGTCCGTGTTGTGTCCGGTGAGCTTGTACTGGTTGACGCGGTTTTGGACCTGCGCGAATGAATCAAAATCTGCGCGCTGTGCACGCATGACTGCAGGTTCACGGGAAAGATAGCTTTGCGGGATGCGCGCTTCTGTTGGGCAATAGACACATCTCCCATGCGGGCAAGGGTGCGGGCTGCTCATCACCGCTATCACAGAGACCCCTGATATGCTTCTCGTTTTCCGTTTCTGCAGTTTTTCGCGAAGCGGGCTGTTCTCTTCCAGAAGCGAAAGAAGCTTTGCATTGCTTGGGATGCTTTTTCCGAATTCTGATGCAAGCCTTGACTTGAGGGAATTGAGTTTCTCTGCACTCACACCAGTTTTCTCAATTTCCTCGATAATCCGCTTCTCCAGGCTCACGCTAATAAGACGGGAATTCCGTATAAAAGCATTTTCCCCATGTAGTTATTAATTAACAAACAGTTAGTTAAGAACACATAAAATATAAATAATTGTAAAGTTAATGATATCCAGGTGAACATTATGAAAGAAAACTCATACGAGGTAATACGAAAAGTCAATGACTTCAAAGACCCGAGGGCAAGGCAGATTGCCAGGGAGTTCCACCTCGCTGTTGAGGACATGCCGTACCTCTTTGGTACAATGCCATCTGAGATGGAGCGCCTTGAGAAGGGAAGGGAAGTGCCAATAATGCAGAAGCTGGCGGCAACTTCGGCAATAAACTACGAGCTTACGAAAGTGGATGCACTTGGTATAAGGGAAAGGGATGGGGACGAGACAGTTATACCAAGGACGCTGTCGCTGGAAGAGCACGAGGAGTACGGGAAAAGCTATCACCTTGGTGCAGAGTGCGTGAAGAGGCGCCTAGGACACGGGCCCTAGGCCGTTTGGTTATTTTTAACATCCGTCTGTTTCTGCCAGAGAGATATTTAAGCCTGCCAAATCACCTCTGAAAAATGGCAGAGTTTGATACGATAGCAGAAAGCTGGTACAGCAGGCGCCATTACTCCATATTCCAGCCGGAGCTTTCGGAATTGTCCAATAGATGGGCCAGGGGAACGCTTATCAACATCGGCTGCGGCCACGGTGCCGATTCTGCACTGTTCAGGAAATTCTCGCTTTTTGGCATTGATAACTCCATAGAAATGCTCAGAAACGCCAAAAAGTACGGGAAGAAGTTTGCAATATCGTCGTTCCTTGCCCAGGGAGACGCGTCATCGCTCCCATTCAAAAGAGGCTCTTTTGACAACGCCATTGCAATAGCAGTGTACCATCATCTCAAAGACGGCAGGAGGGAGGACGCCTTTTCTG
>JACRMZ010000012.1 GCA_016219455.1 Candidatus Aenigmatarchaeota archaeon | reverse complement strand
ATTGCTATCCCGTTTGCCTCAAGGTCCTTAATATAATTGGGGCTGATTTTCGTGTGACGCTTCTCCAAGTCGAAGGCACCGTTGTCCACGTCTGATGTCAACTCGGGCGGCGGTATCTGCGGATAATAAAAGCGTTTGCGGACTTTCTGCCACTCCTCAAGCATCGTCTTTTTCATGGATTCGTCTACAGGCTTTGCCGTTGGGGCTGCGGTTTTCTTTTCCATATGGACACCATCAATAATAATCCGGGACATTGCTCCCTTTGCCTGAATGATTGTCGCAAATGATCAAATAATCAAAGCAACCACATCCGGAGTAGTTGCGTCCGAACGCCTGCTCCGTTGGCGCTTCCGTAACCTTGTAGTCGTTTACCACGGCGCTTTGGTCGCAATGCTCTTTAGCTAGATTTAGAAGATTCTGATTTGGCTTCATAGATGCACCCTGTTTCTGAAGAGCTTTTTGAGCCGCTCTTTCTCCTGGTCGGTCAGATTATTATCCCAAACGTTGAACACTTTAAGCTTTGTCAAGTTTCCAATAGAATCGGGGATTGATGTGAGATAATTCCATACAAGGCCGAGATGCTCAATGTTTTTGAGGTTTCCTATGGAATCCGGAAGATATTCAAGTCCCTTCCCAGAGGCGCTGTAAAATATGACTCCCCAATCACCGATTTTTATATCCCCTCTTCTATACTCCTTCTCAGGCGTGCTTTTGTAGAGCGCTGTGATTTCATCAAGCGCTTTGTACTCCTGAGCGCTTATTTCATGCTCTCCTAACGTAAACATCCTTTCGATTTCCGGAGCATTGACTCTGTTGTCGCAGTGCTCTTTCGCGAGGTTGAGAAGGCTACGGCTTGCCATAACCTATGAGAGCTCTCTTGCAAGTTCCGTGAAGATGGGGTGGCCCTTGCCGCCCTTGGCGTACTCTTCCGCCTTCTCCTTTGCCTTGGTGAAGTCTTCCTTCTCGATGTAGTTCATCACGGTTATGTACATCTCCCTGCACTCCTGATACCTTTTCTTGACACCAAGAATCTTTTCGCTCCCTTCGCCTACAAGCCTCTTAGTCATATGAAGGATCAACGGGTCGTCGCGTTCATCGTCCCTGAACTGCCCTATGGCATTCTCTGTGAAGCGCATCCTGTGCCAGAGAACGTATGGAGCAACGGTAGTCATGTGCTCTATGTTGACTTCGCTATCACCCATAAGCCATGCAAATGCCTTGGAGTACCTCACGATGGACTTCTCCTCTCTCCTGCTCCCTGAGCCCTCAAAAAGGTTCCCGAGGTAAAAGCCGTTTTCCATGTCTATCTTGTCATTGCTTCTCTTCTGGCCGTATTTGGAATCGACGTTGAGCTCGGCTATGAGGAATGAAAGATAGCGGGAAGCCTCAAGCTCTATGGGCATCTTCTTTATCTCGTCGTTTGCTTCCAAAAGCTCGGTTTCATCCAGTGCCTCTATCCCCTGCTTCTTCATGAATTCCTTGTGCTTCTTTGACACTCCCTTCATACCGTCTTTTATCTCTTCGTACGATTTGCCAGAATTCAGAAGCGCTATTGCTTCCTTGTAGACTTCAGGGTTTGAGAGCTTCTTGTCTTTCTCGTTCTCGTAGTCTTGCGCGATTGCCATTGCGTTTGCGACGCCCGGGAACTTGCTCTCGACTGCCACGTCAAAACGGTCAAGCATCGGAGGTATCAAGTCTCCATTGCCACGGTCGGCGTAATTGCATGTCGCAAAGAACGCCTCCCTTCCAGAGCTTATGTGGTCATTCAGGTATGACCACTCGCCGCGGTCGACGCCGTCCAGCAAGAGGGATTGGTTTGGTTCCGGCAAACGGTTGAACTCGTCTATTATCTTTCCTGGGACAAGAACGAAGTGCTGCCACACAACCTCTTCTTTCTTGTCGTAAAGCTTGCCGTAGTTAGGACGCGCAGTCATCTTCTCTTCAGTCTTTTGCGGATCCGCACGTATCGCCGACTTTTTCACCAATTCAAGTGGCAGTCCATAGAAAATCGAGTGGAGGTACTCTGCTGATGTCGTCTTTCCTCCTCCGTATTCGCCAAATAAAAGCTGCTTTCCCTTGTTAACCTCGGTGAGAATCCCGAAAAGAAGCGCCGAGTTGTACCTTTTCTCCTCGCCTTCCTTCGATGTGACCTTGATATCATCCCTGCATAGGTAGAATTCGTTGCTCATGACCTCGTAAATCTTGCCTACCTTCTCCCTCAATCCTTTCATTGCAACACCTCGTTTACTTTCTTTTTCACCGTGTTTGGGTGGATATACCCGAGGATGATGCTTCACCAGACTCTTTGGAAACTGGAGCGCGACACACGGACACTGGAGGAATGGGGGGCGCAGACAACGGAGCTTGTTTCGGGAAGGATGTCAAAGCACAACAAGAAGGTCAAAGACGCCGTTTCGGACTTCATGAACTTTTTCATGGTCACTCCTGTCGACATGGACCCTTCTGGCATTGTGAAGAAACTTGACAGGAGCCTCAAAGACCAGAAGACGCGGTTCGGGATATTTGTTGAGACTCACAGCGATGAGAAGGATCCGGAAATGCGCGCAAACCTTGAAGATGGATTGGGCGGGGCATGGGTTGTGAATTACCTGTCAAAAGTCGTGCGCCATTATGTCGAGATAGTCAGGAAATACAAGAATCCTTACATCGCCATACCGATACAGATGCAGCTCCCGATGATAATGGACTTCGCAAAATCTTACATGAAAGCCACGGAGTCGATTTGCAACGGCGACCCAATAGGCGATGGAATCGGCCCGTACATCGCGGCGCATTTGATAGGTGATAGCGAACCTATTGAAATAAAAGGCGATGAGATGGTTTATTCCGAGAAAGAGATCAACGGAAGGAAATGCATAATAACCAAGGCACGGGGCCCCGGCTCAAGGGTGGGCGACCCCGGCAAGGGGATGGAGAAGCTCATAGAGAAATACAAGCCAACGAGGATCATCACGATAGATGCTGCGGGGAAACTGGAAGGCGAGAAGCTTGGCGGCGTTGCTGAAGGAGTCGGCGTCGCAATGGGGGGTCCCGGAGTCGAGCGCTTCTACATCGAAGAGAAGACCACAACGCACGGCATACCAATAGATGCGGTTGTCGTAAAAATGAAGCCGGAAGAAGCCATACTTGCAATGCGCGAAGAGATACTTGATGCGGCGCCAAAGGCCATTGAACTTATAACGCAGGCGGTTGGGCGGGCAAATCAGGGAGACAACGTCATAATACTCGGTGTCGGAAACACATGCGGCGTCGGCAACAACAAGCCGGCACTTGACGAGGCAGAGAAGAAGATACGCAAAAACGCAAAGAAGCTCAAGAAGGAAGAGGAAAACGATGGCAAGGAGAAAAAAAGCTTCCTTGACAAGATAAACCCGTTCTCGGCGTCGTTGAACTGATTAGATGCGGCTTCTGTTAAGCCTGAAACACAAATTTTCCCAAAACGGTTAAGCATATTTATGCTTCGTTGAGGACTTTATTTTGGTTATGAAAAAAGCGGCCATTGATGTCAGGGGGATGACATGCGAAAACTGCAGAAAAAAGGTAACGCACGCGCTCGAAGGAGTGGACGGGATTCTCAAGGCAAACGTCGACCTGAAGAAGGGCAGGGCAGAAATAGAGTATGACGAGGGGAAGTTTGAAACGGGGCTTGATACGGGAACAGATAAGGAAAAGCGACACTCAGGAACGGAAAAAATAGACATACGGATAGGGGGGATGCACTGCGCTTCCTGCGCCTCCAACATAGAGAAATCCGTAGGGCAACTAAAGGGAGTTTCAAAAGTCAGCGCTAATTTTTCAGCAGGCAGCGCCTCTGTAGAATATGACCCGTCTCTGGCTGGAAGGAAAGAGGTTGAAGGTGCCATAGAAGGCTCTGGTTACAGCGTAATCCGGGACAGCATCACGCTTAAAATCTCTGGAATGACGTGCGCCAACTGCGCCATGAACATCGAAAAGGCTGTCGGCAGGCTAAAAGGTGTTTCCAGCGTTTCTGTTAACTTCTCATCAGAGAGCGCATTGATTTCATATGACTCCGGTTCCCTCGGCATAGCAGGCATCAAGAAGGCGATTGATAATATAGGATATCACGCAGAGGAGAGGCTCGAAGGCGAGGAAGCGGTAGACAGGGAAGCGCGTCAAAGGCAGGAAGAGATAGAGAAGCAGAGGAATAACCTCATACTTTCCGCAGGCCTTGGAATCCTGATAATGCTTGGGAGTTACAGGATGTACTGGGGGCTTGACAGGATATTGCCTGAGATTCTTGGCAACAATTATGTCCTTCTTCTCCTCACCACTCAGGTAGTCTTAGGGCCAGGAAGGCAGTTCTTTACCGGGACATACAAAGGGCTGAAACACGGCTTCACTGACATGAACCTCCTGATGGCCACAGGCATTGGTGCCGCTTACATCATAGGCATGGTAAATACCGTTTATCCGGAAGCGGGGCTGGGCGGCGAGCACCTCATATTCTTCGAAACCGCGGCGATGCTTACTGCTTTCATAGTTCTTGGGAGATACCTTGAAGCGCTGACGCGGGGAAAGACTTCTGAAGCTATACGGAAACTAATGGGCCTGAAACCGAAGAACGCCACTGTAATCAGAGATGGGAAAGATATCTCGATTCCTATAGATGATGTGGTTGTCGGGGACATTGTCCGCGTGAAACCCGGCGAACGAATTCCTGTTGATGGCATTGTAATCGAAGGCTACACTTCCGTAGATGAGTCCATGATAACCGGAGAAAGCATCCCGACTGAAAAAAAGACAGGGGACGAAATAATAGGCGCGACTATCAACAAAACCGGGTCACTGAAATTCAGGGCAACAAGGGTCGGAAAAGACACCACACTTTCCCAGATAATAAAACTTGTGGAAGACGCACAGTCATCCAAACCCCCAATCCAGAAGCTTGCAGACAAGGTGGCGGGCCATTTCATTGTAGGGGTCCACATCCTTGCTTTAGTTGTGTTCCTCTTCTGGTTTTTCTTTGGGTATGATGCGTTCTTCACGCAATCCACACGATTCGTCCTTTCCCCCGCTTCTCTTGGGGGGGTGGGCCACTTCTCGTTTGCACTTCTCCTCAGCATATCTGTTTTGGTGATCTCGTGCCCCTGCGCCGTCGGCTTGGCGACGCCAAGCGCAGTGATGGCTGGCACTGGAAAAGCGGCAGACCACGGGATTCTCATAAAAGGCGGGGAGGCACTCGAGCTTTCGCAGAAAATAAACGTCATAATATTCGATAAGACCGGTACACTGACAAAGGGCAAGCCGTCACTTACAGATGTCGTTTCCGCAGGGATGCCTGAAAAAGATGTCCTTATGTATGCTGCCAGCGCCGAGAGGGGATCAGAGCACCCCCTCGGTGAAGCTATAGTTCAGGGCGCAGAGTCAAAGGGGATAACTTTGGTAGAGGCTGAAAGCTTCAATGCAATACCAGGAAAAGGCATTTCTGCTGAAGTTGATGGGAAGCAAATCCTTCTTGGAAACCGTAAGCTGATGGAAGAAAACGGCATCGATGTGCGGGAACTGGAAAATGGGATGGCGAAACTGGAAAACGAGGGGAAGACAGCGATGATTGTAGCTGTAAACGGCAAAGCCGGGGGAATCGTTGCCGTGGCAGACACGCTTAAAGAATACTCAAAGGAAGCTGTTGAATACCTGAAAATAATGGGGATACAAGTTGTGATGATAACTGGAGACAACAGGAGGACTGCAAAGGCCATGGGGGAGAGATTGGGGATAACAAGCGTTCTCGCAGAGGTGCTTCCTGAAGGCAAGGCAGAAGAAGTGAGGAAACTTCAGGAAACGGGGAAGATAGTCGCGATGGTAGGTGATGGGATAAACGACGCCCCAGCTCTTGCGCAGGCAGATGTAGGGATAGCGATAGGCAGCGGGACTGATGTGGCAAAAGAAACGGGAAAAATAATACTCATAAAAGATGACCTCAGGGACGTTGTCAAGGCAATTGAAATCAGCAGGAAAACCATAGGCAAGATAAAGGAAAACCTGTTCTGGGCGTTCGGCTACAACATAGTAGGGATACCGATAGGTGCAGGCGTCCTTTATCCGTTTTTCGGCCTTCTCATAAGCCCCGAGCTTGCGGCGCTTTTCATGGCAATGAGCTCAGTTTCCGTAACAATGAACACTCTAAGGCTGAAGGGATACGTCCCCTCTGTTGGGATAAGGTGATGATATGGGAAACTTGAAGAATTCAGCAATCTTTCCAGTAGCAGTCCTTTCAATTGCCATAACATCGGCATTCTACATTGCGGCATCAGGGAGTGGGAAATACGATGCGACGGAAGTCTTGCTTGGGTCCGCATGGACGCTTTTGCTCTCTTTGGTCATAGCGGCTTCCGTGATACCTTCTTTCCTGAAACGACGTTCCTAAGGACTTTTGCGCGTTTCAAAAGGAAACTATTTTATCCGAACTTTCCACGAGTTTCATAAACTCCGTCATGGTGGAGACTTCGCAGACTCCGCTATCCTTGCCACGTGACTTCAGGCATGTCCCGCACGCCAGAACCTTTCCGCCCTGCAAGAGGAAAGATGATATCTGCGATTTTGAGTCATACTTTCCGCCTTTCGTCTCCCCTATCTCCACCCCTTTGCCCATTAGGAAGACCGTTGCATTGTGTCCAGCTTTTACAACGGTATTAGCAAAACGTATTGCATTCCATCCTGTCTCAGAATCTTCTGTATTTATTATGATTCCAATCTTCATTGAACGGCCTCTCCGATTATTTTCAATATGTCCCGCTCGGCTTCCATTGAATCTTCTTCGCTTATGCCCTCCATTATCCTCGCCATCGCCGACGGCCTCATTGATGCCACCAATGTTTTTCCCCTTTCCGCAAAAACGCTTATCCTGCAGGGCATGCCCGCTGACGCAACGGGATTTTTAAGGAGTATTTTGTTGGCGTGCTTTGCAGAACATAGCTCTATAACTTTGATGTTCCCATGGGCGAATCCCTTGGCTGCCAGCCTTTCCTTTATGTCGTGAACCTGGAACAGCGCCCATCCGTTGGCATCAATGGCCCTTAGGAGGGAAACTACAGTATCGTCAAAACCCTTTCTGCTTTCCTTCACATACAGGAAACCGTTAGCCGTATCGCCTGCCATATCTCAGCGTCATCCCTTGCCCATTTCTGAAATCCTGTAGAACCCGACTGCCATTAATGCAAACGCAAGAAGGTTGTTCAGCCTGTGGATTATTGACGGCTGAAAAAAGTCTTCCACGTGACCAGAGGACTTCAAATAAAAGTCAAGGAAAAAGGTGTCAATTGCGTGATTTGCTGAAAGCACGAATATGCCGCCAAGAAGCGGGTATATCGCCGAGCCGAGCTTCCCGCCAACTGACGACCTTCTGACAAGCATGATGGAATATGCACCCAGCACAAGCGCAAGGATGTCAAGAAGTATCTTGAACTGGAGGGGTTGCATGATAAAATAACGCTTCCTATTCTTAAATCCTATTATCAAAGTCTCCACTGGAAAGACAACTGGCTCCCATAATCCAGCAAAAGGGCCATCTCCTTTGGGGGCGTTTCCGGCGCAGGGAACGTTAGGGTGCCTTTTACATGATGCCCTCCCATGGGGCCGTCCCACGTGAGCGCTCCGAGCACTTTCCCATCCACACTGAGCTTTGCCTTGCCAACATCAATGTCTATGGACCCCGAGTGGGTGTTTGCTGTCAACTCGATTTTTATTGGCGAACCTGAAGAAACGGACAGGGGCCTGGCTTCAAACACGATGCCCCCGGCTTCCTTGGAAACAGTGAGGAGGGTTATGCCAGTCGGCTGAGGCGGCACGGTTAAAATGAATGCGGCCGCTATGGCAACGGCCCCTAATACGTAAGATGCCCTAACAAGAGACTCCATGTCAAAACTAGCGAGTGCCAGAAAACGGCTTCCAGTCTCTATTCCATTCCTCTTTGCCTGCCTAAGCATTGAAAGGATTCCTATGCCGTTGGAGACTATTCCCAGCACCAGGAACGCTGACTGGTATTGAAGCAGTAAGACTCCAAGAGCCGAGGCCCCAAGCAATGGGACTGCGTCTGTAATGTGGTGAGCGCAGCATGCTACCATGGAAGCTGCAGACACTCCACCCGAGGCCATTCTTGCTTTCATCCCTTCTTTTATCATGGAAAAAAGGGCAATCTGGATTCCGAAGCCTGCGACAAGCGGGACCATCAGGTACCAGAGTTCAATGAAACGTGTCATTGCATAACCAATCCCCTGAAGGAAGCCAACTATGGCGAAATATATTGCAAGGAGCAACAATGAGGCGGCTGTTCCACGAAGGACGTGCTTACTAAACACAAGTTCCATTTGATGTCTAAATGGATAACAAGACTAAAATATGACAGCGTCCCGGAGACATTCTGCTGATTGATATGTTTAAAATGCCTTCCAAAGACAGGAAAAACCCTTTCCGCCAAGGCAGTGTTTAAAAGCGTGACGCGCGTTATATTGCAATGCCAACAAACCAGCGCAGCGCGGGATACCTCATAGTCAGCCTTTCTGTTGTCCTTCTCATCATAGTCGCGCTCATAAAAGTCTCAAGCGATCACAGGGAAGCGCTTATATGCGAAGCCGTTCACGTTACGCCGTCACTGAACCCTTCTATCTGCCCTGCTCACAGGAGTGTTGTTTCGTGGCTAACCATTGCCGCCTTTGGCGTATCGTTCCTGTTTCTGGGGAGCGGTGTATACATGATATCCCCAACCGAAGCCAAGAAACGCCAATTCAAAGAAATAGACACCTCTTCCCTTGATGATGAAGAAAAGAAGGTGTACGAAGCGCTGAAAAAAGGCGGCGGCTCTGCATACCAGGGCGACCTCATAAAGGGAACGTCGATGTCAAAGGTACAGATAAGCCGAGTGCTCGACAAGATGGAAACCAAAGGGATACTTGAAAGAAGAAGGCGCGGGATGGCAAACATAGTGTTCCTCAAGTGAAACTGGTTTCATTGCTATCCTTATCCGGTGTTTCATGCCATAGGACTGTATGGTTGATATACAGATAGACAGGAACGCCGCAATCCTTGTCTCCCTTATTGTCATCGCTTCTTTCATCGGCGGGCTTATTGTGGCCGGCGGCAAACCCGGTAGCGTATCATTCCAGCAAGAAAAGCTGGAGTTTTCAGGGGCCGTGGGCAAAAGGGCACCCGATTTTTCCCTTGACAGCAACCTGGGCAGCGTAAACATGCGGGATTATCTAGGCAAAACAGTTGTTCTTTTCTTTGCCGAAGGGGCAATGTGCTATCCTTCGTGCTGGGATCAGATGGCTGCGCTGGCAGAAGACCCGAGGCTGAACAATGAAAAGGTCATATCGCTTTCTGTTGTAGTGGATGGGAAAAAGGAGTGGGACGATATAATCAAAAAGGTCCCAAGAATGGGCAATGCCCACATGATTTTTGACACCGAGAGGAAAGCCTCCGGCGCATATGACGTCCTTTCCCTTGAATCGTCGATGCACCGCGGCGCCTACCCCGGCCACACTTATTTTATCGTTGACAAAAACGGATTCATAAGATACGCCTTTGACGACCCGAACATGGGTGTTAGGAACGACCTTCTTGCGGCTGAGATATCAAAGATTTCCTGATTGGTTATGCTAGAGATTCTCATAACCGCTTCCATTACTACGGCGTTCGTTGCCGGGATAGCGGCGCTTTTTGCGCCATGCTGCATCACAGTTCTTCTTCCAGCGTATCTGGGCTCCATATTCCGGCAGAAGCGGACGGTTTTCCTGATGACCTTCGTCTTCTTCCTTGGCCTGCTTTCAGTGTTCCTTCCACTCGGGCTCGGGGTAGCTGCGTTCAGCCGTATACTCAGCAGATACCATGATCTCATTTTCACCATAGGCGGATTTTTCCTTGCAGCCTTAGGCTCATCGATTCTGCTTGGGGCCAGATTTTCCCTCCCATTCCATCCCAATTTCAATGTTAAGGTAACTGGAGGCGTGTCCGTGTTCGCCCTCGGCGTTTTCTCAGGGTTTGCCACACTATGCTGCGCACCAGTCCTTGCAGGAGTGCTTGCCCTTTCGGCCCTCCCAGGCTCAATTTTCTGGGGCGGCGTATATTCCCTCTCATATGTCCTTGGTATCGTTTCCCCGCTTTTCTTCATCTCCTGGTTCGTCGACAGTTCCAACGTCTCATCGAAGCTTGGGATTTTCCGCAAACGGCTGAGCTACTCAATAGCAAATAAGCGCATCGATATCAGCGCTGCCGACGCGCTGTCCGGAACGGTGTTCATAGCGATGTCATTGGTAATCCTCTACCTCTCATCCACAGGCCAAATAGCAATGAAAAGCGGCTATCAGACTTCAATGAACATCTACATGGATTCCGTGAGGCAAAACATTGCGTCCCTTCTTCCAAACGTTGATCCGGTTGTTCTTATAGCCGTTCTGTCTGTCATCGTTGTTGCGATTATCGCGGTTGTTTCAAAAAAGATTGGAGATTCCAAGAGCGCTCTTGAAATGGACGGTGATGACGTTGGATAGGAAGGACCCGGTGTGCGGGATGAACGAAGAGGCTGGGAAGGGAAAGGAAGCAAACGGCAAATGGTTCTGCTCTGAGGCATGCATGAAGAAGTTCAATGGGCATGGCGGATGCTGCGGGGGGATGGGGAAAAACACCGTGCTCATAATTATCGTAGCCGGCGCTGTTCTTTATTTCACATACAACAGATTATCTATCAGCCCCTTCTATCTCATGCTCCTTATCTGCCCGCTGATGCACATCTTCATGATGAGGAAGGAAAAGGACGGAAAAAGCTGCCACTAATCGGAATATAACCATGCATGGGCAGGCGAGCCGAATAAATGTGTTTATTAGATTATTTCAATCTGGTTATTGGTGGAGGCAAAAAGAGTCGGTGTTCTTGCCATTATCGGGGCAAGCTTAATGTGGGCTTTAGAGCCGATATTTGCCAAACTTGCGTATGAAAACTCCAATTTTCTCCAGACGTCTGCAATCAGGTCCATGGTTGTCGCCTTTACATCAGCAATCTATGTAATTTTAACGGACAAATCCCGGTTTAAAGTCGCCAAAAAACAGGTTCCAAAGCTGATTTACCTTGGCGTCGTTGGGACTGTTTTTGCAGATTTGCTGTATTTCTTTTCGTTGACAAAAATCCCCGTGATTAATGCCGTTTTAATTGGCCACATGCAGCCTATTTTCATAGTCTTGATTGGTTTCTTCATTCTCAAAGAAGATAAACTGACTAAGTATGATTACATTGGAATTTTTATCATGATGGTTGCCGGCCTTTTGGTGACCACAAGAACGTTTCAAAACCTTTATCTGCTGCGATTGGGGACGATGGGAGATTTGTTTGTGCTGCTCTCCACTATTGCATGGGCAACAACCGCGATTGTAATGCGGAAATACCTGAAAGATTTGAATGCCGGAGTATTGACGTTTTACAGGTTTTTCGTAGCCTCAATGGCATTTTCTGTTTATCTGCTATCCACATCTTCAATAATTTTATCCAACGCATACCAGGTAATTGTCGGAGTCGTTGTTGGTGCCGGGACAATCTTATATTATGAAGGCCTGAAACGGATTAAAGCCGCGCAAGTTTCCGCATTGGAACTATCGACTCCGTTTTTTGCCGCTTTCCTGGGATTTTTTGTTCTGGGCGAAACTGTCACAATGATGCAGATATTTGGGATTGTTTTACTGATAGCCGGAGTATATTTTTTGTCAAAAAAAGAGGAAATGCTGTTTTAAAACTGTTTTTTACCCACACGCGCTGCTTTCATGTGATGTTGCACCAAAACCCCACGAGAAGAATTAACCGTTAAAACAGCCTGCACGTATCATCCCCTCTCTTGTAGGGGCAGCTGTTGCAATTCGATGATATTCCGTGCTTTACGACGCTGTGCCTCACGGCCCACTCTTTTATCCTGACGAATATTGACACGAGCTCCCTGCCCTTTTCAGTTATGGCGTATTTTACTCTAAGGGGGCTTTCCTGGACCATACTTTTGTCAATAATGCCTTCCTTCTCGAGGTCGCTGAGCCTTTGCGCTAGTATCTTGGTTGTTATCCCCCTCACCTTCATAAGAAGCTCGCCGAAGCCCATGTGCCCAATGGAATTTAGCTCTTCAAGTATCAGTATCGTCCACTTTTTGCCCAGAGTTTTCTGGAATGCATGGACCTCGCATTGCATGTATCCAAATGGAAACATGGATTTTAAATAACTTCCATGGGATGGTAATTCGAGGGGATATGCTTTCAGGTCTCTCAAAGGCCATGCGCTCCCCAAATGCCCAAAAAAAATCAGTTATACATAGATTATGTATCCTACATAGGGAAAGCTGTTGTTCCGAGCTTGCTTTTCGGTTCCTAAAAAATTCTTTGGTGGGATTTTATGGTTAATGGAATAACCAGAAGGGATTTCCTGAAGCTTCTTTCAGTTGCCAGTGGAACAATAATGACAAAAAGCGCTTTGGCAAAGGTCCCTGAAAAGATACTCGACTTCGCATACATCGCTCCAATTGACACCGATACAAATCCCCTGAAGACATATCCTGATAGGGACTGGGAATCAATATACAGAGATATCTATACGCCGGATTCGCAGTTCCATTATCTGTGCGCTCCCAATGACACTCACGGCTGCCTTCTGAAGGCCTCTGTGAAAAACGGGATAGTGCGTTACATCGACCCGAGCTTTGGCTATGGAAAGGCGTCAGACATCTACGGCAACAAGGCGTCGGCGAGGTGGGATCCAAGGATGTGCCCTAATGGGCACACGTACGTGAGAAGATTCTATTCTGACAGGCGGGTGAAGGGCTCCTATATAAGAAAGGGCTTCAAAGAATGGGTCGATGCCGGCATGCCCAGAGGGAGCGATGGCAAACCGGACCCAAAATACTACAACCGCGGCAAGGATGACTGGTTAAAGGTCAAATGGGAAGAAGCGTTTGCTATTTCCGCAAAGGTTTTTGCCAACGTAGCGAAAACATACTCCGGTGACGAGGGAAAGGCAAAACTCCTTGCGCAGGGTTACGACGTTGCCATGGTTGACAAAACCGAAGGTTCCGGAGTTTCCACGCTGAAGTTCAGGGCAAGTATGGCATGGCTCAGCGCTTTGCGGTTTACAGGACTTGAAAGATTCGCCAATCACATGGCTCTTTTGGATGCGTGGGTAAGGAACGTGGCCCCTGCGGAGGCCAAAGGCGCCCACACGTGGGACTCCTATGCATGGCACACTGACCTGCCTCCGGGGCACCCTATGGTCACTGGGAACAAAACATCGGACTTCGACTTGTACGCGGCGGAGCACGCTAATCTCATCACAACGTGGGGTATGAACTGGATAGCGACAAAGATGCCTGACGGCCACTGATTCACTGAAGCAAGGATACGGGGGGCAAAGACAGTGGTCATCGCGACAGAGTACCAGAGCACCTCGAACAAAGCGGACGAATCGATTGTGATACGACCTTCCACGGACGCGGCATTCGCTTTCGGCGTAGCGAACGTCCTCATCCGTGATGGCCTTTACGACAAAGACTATGTCAAACGTTTCACGGACCTCCCGATTCTTGTCAGGATGGACACCAACAAGCTTCTCAGGGCGTCGGAAATATTCACAGGTTACTCTAACGCAGAGTACACGAACTATGTCAAGGTGCTGAAAAGCGGTGAGAGCGCCCCTGCTATGGTTGAGCAAAACTCCCAATACGTCAACGATGCCCTCAGGAAGGAATGGGGGGATTTTGTCATGTGGGACGCCAAGGCAAACCTGCCCAAAGCCGTTCCCAGGGACAAGGTTGGCACTCACTTCGACCAGCTTGGAATTGAACCTGCGCTTGAGGGCGCGTTTGAAGTCACCATCAATGGCAAGAAGGTTTCTGTTCGCCCAATATTCGACCTAGTGAAGCAGTATGTAAACGAGAACTTTTCGCCGGAGACTGCATCGGACATATGCTGGGCCCCCAAAAGCGCCATCGAATCGTTTGCGAAGGCACTTTCAGACAACAAGGGAAAAACGCTGTTCGCTGTGGGGATGGGCCCCAACCATTACTGGAACAACGACCTCAAAGATCGGGCGATATTCCTGCTTGCTGCGCTTACCGGAAGCGAAGGCAAATTCGGCGGTGAAGTTGGGAGCTACGCTGGCAACTACAGGCTAGAGATGTTCAACGGCATAGGGCAGTGGTATCTTGAGGACCCGTTCAACCATACGCTTGACGAAGGAAAACCAGCGAAAACGAAAAAATACATACACGAAGAATCCGCCCACTACTACAACTATGGTGACAGGCCTCTCAGGATAGGGAACAAGCTGTTTACCGGGTCGAGCCACATCTCCACGCCAACCAAAACGGCCTGGTGGGTAAACGGCAACTCCATACTAGGGAACAGCAAATGGGCTTACGATGTGATAGTCAACACGATCCCTAAGATGGAGATGATAATAGTCAACGATTGGTTCTGGACGGCGACATGCGAATACGCTGACATTATTTTCGGCGTCCCGTCGTGGATAGAGCGGAAACATCCGGACATATACGGCGCATGCACAAACCCGTTCTTCCAGGCATCTGTGGATACTCCGATGCCATACTTTTTCGATGTGCGGGACGATTTAGAAACGTACATGGGCGTTGCGAAAGAACTTGAAAAAATAACGGGGGACAAAAGATTCGGGGAGGCGTGGAAATGGGTTGAGGAGGGGAAGATGACTGTCCCAATACAAAGGACCATAAACGCCTCCAACGCCCTCAAAGGGTACTCGATAAACGACCTTCTAGAGTCCTGCAGAAAGGGCACTCCGTTTTATGTGATGGCCAGGACATCGCCGAGAATCGGCGGGTGGGAACAGATAAACGAATCGAAGCCGTGGTACACGAAGACTGGACGCCTGGAATTCTACAGGGAAGAGGACGAGTTTCTCGATGCCGGAGAGAATCTTCCCGTATGGCGGGAGACTGTAGACTCCACATTCCACGAACCCGCTGTAATAGTTTCAAACGTTCATCCTTCGATAAATCCCAAGGGGCCTGAAAGCTACGGCATAAACAGAAACGATTTATCAGTGGAAACGCGGCAGGTCCGCAATGTCGTCAGGCCTTGGTCAGAAGTGAAGCTGACAAAGCATCCCCTTGACGCAAAGGGCTACAAATTTGTGATGTACACGCCGAAATACCGGCACGCATGCCACTCAATGGCAGCATCGCAAGACCTTTCCGTTGTGTACTTCGG
>JACRMZ010000114.1 GCA_016219455.1 Candidatus Aenigmatarchaeota archaeon | reverse complement strand
GGAAGAGCAAAAAAGATTCTACCTTTATTGGATACCTTCCTCTTTTCTCATAATACTTGGCATATTCCTCTTCCGTTACTTCGGGATTTCTGTGGAACGCGCAATAGTTTTCCCTTCATCCCTGTTCTCAGGATTCTTTGACGCGGCATCAAAGGCCGGTTCTGTAAGCGCGTTCTACGCTATGGTGTCATCGCTTGTCCCGTTTTTTCTCCCCCTCGTCCCCATTGTTGCAGGCTTTTCAATTACTGTGGCATACGGTGCGCTGCATGGCGAAGACAGGAGATTGGGTCTTTCCACTGGAGTTTCAGGAGTTTTCGCATTGTTCTTTTTCAATTTTACGCTATCGTCCCTTCTTTTTGCGGCCGCCATAATGGCCTGCTGCATCCTTTCCACAGGGCTTGGTTTCACATTCTTCCAGGAGCTCCAGAAATGGAAGCCGTACAGGACAGGAACGTACTCCGTCGGAAGGATGCTTCTTATAGTAAACATCCTTGTGGCGCTTTCAGTTTTCGTCTCCGCGACAACGAACCTCCATCACTATGAGGATGTTTACAAACAGCAGGCCCGCGACACGATATCGAAGTTCGGGACATCATTATTCCTTGGAAACGTGCCGCTTTCAGAGATGAGTGACACTGATCTGATAGACACGTTGAGCTCTGTATACCCCGCGTTTCGCGAAGAATATGACAAGATGCCAAAGCAGGACAAGCAGGCGCTGCTCAAGCAATACAGGGAAAACATCGGGAAACAATCGGAATTGATGGGTGCACAAATCAATCCTCAGGTAGACAAGATCCTCAATTCTGACGTCTCAAAAATAGCGATGGACTTCTCAATAATAATGTCCACGTTCTTCATCTTCGGCGCCCTTGAGACCCTAAAGTCCCTCATCCTTTGCCCAATAGCGGGATTTGTGACGTCGATGTTACTTTCCAGAAGGGGCGGTTTAACAATTTAGTGGAGAATGCCGCTTTCGTGGAGGCCCTTGAGTGAATTGTTCAGTATCTTGTTTATCTGCTCCTCCTCCATTCCCTCATAGAGGCCTTTGGCTATCTCAAGCGCAGTCTTGTCAAGGCCAAGCTCGCGGACAAGCGCTATTTTCCTCCCACGCACATCTTTTTTGTACTGGCTTATCGCAGGCTGCGTGAGCCCAAGCTTGCGGGCAGCCTCCTTTTGCGTCAGCCCGTATCCTTCAATTAGCTGCTTTGATATGATGGCGCGAAGCGCAGGAAGGACGTCGGAAGCGACTATCTCGCACACAAGCCTCATTTGACTATCTTCCCCATCGTATCAAGGACCACGTCTATCTCCCTTTCGGTGACATTTCCCAGATGGCCCACCCTGACTATGTTCGTCTCTCCCTTTGCTCCCTCGATGACAACCCCATTCTTGTACATTTCCTCCTTGAGCCATGTAGGCTTGTCGTGTGATATCGACGTCACGGTCTTTGACGCGCACTCGTCTGCAACAAACAACTCAAGGCCGAGCTTGCGTGCCCCATCGCGCATATACTTTGCGCATCTGATGTGCCTTTGTATCCGTTTGTCAAGGCCTTCTTCCATCACTTCCCGCAATGCCTCGCGCATCCCAAAGAACAGCGGAACGGCTGGCGTGAACGGCGTCTGGCTCTTCTTCCTGTATTCATCGTACTTTTTGACGTCAAAATAATAGTTTCTGGGTTTCGCTTTCGCAACCAGTCCCTCCCTGGACGCCATCATCCCTATTCCCGGAGGTGCAGCTATGGCCTTCTGGCTCCCGCTTGCCGCAATGTCGATGTTCCACTTTTCCATGTCAAACTCAACGCCTCCAAGAGACGAGACACAGTCGACTATGAGAAGGCAATCGGGGTTCCTTTCCTTCACGATCTTGGATATTTTTGCCAGCGGATTCTCAACGCCCATTGATGTTTCATTATGAACGACACAGACGGCCTTCGTGCCCTTGTTGACAATGGAAAATGCATCGGGCCTCAACGGCTTGCCATAGGATTCTTTTATGTTGTGCACATTGGGCGAATATGTATTGCATATCTCCACAAGGCGCTCGCCGAAAACGCCGTTGCTTGCAGCAACTATGCTGTCATTTGGGCTGATAAAATTTGACACGGCCATCTCTATTGCCCCTGTGGACGATGATGTCGTTATGAAAACGTCGCCACTTGTCCTGAAGACCTTGGCCATGTTGGCATTTATCTCACCCATGACCTCTTCAAACTCCTTCGTCCTGTGGCCGATAACATCGAGGGACATCGCCTTCTTGACGCGCTCGGAATATGCGGCCGGTCCCGGAATCATCAAAAGCCTTTTCATAAGCGCTGAATAAAGGTTTATTAGATTATTAATACCTTTCATAGATGGCATGGAAATGAAGGAGCTTGTTGAAAACTTTCCGGAAATGTGCGAGCAGGCACTCCGGCTGACAGTCCCGAAAAAAAACCTGAAAGGCGTCAAGGGCATGCTTGTCCTTGGCATGGGCGGCTCGGGAATAACCGGCGACATAATCAGGGACTGCTGCGATGTGCGCGTGGATGTCTGCAGGGATTACAAACTCCCCAAATGCGACCCAGAAACCCTTGTCATAGCGATATCATACTCTGGCAACACAGAGGAAACCCTTTCTTCTTTTACGCAGGCGCTTGGGCTGAAGAACACGCTAGCGATAACGTCCGGAGGCAAGCTCATTGAGCTTGCAAGAAGCGGCAAGATAGACACGATACAAATACCATCTGGGATGCCCCCAAGGGCGGCGCTTTCATATCTCCTGTTTCCGCTGATAAAGTTCCTGAGGCAGTCGGGAGTGCGCATAGAAGGCGTTGACGAGGCCATTGAATCGTTAAAATCAATAGCCAAAAAAACGAAGAGGCTGAGGGAAATTGGAAATGGGATAGAGGGCCAGATAGGCATTTACTGCCCGCCTGGATTTGAAGGCGCAGCAAGGAGGCTCAAGACACAGATAAACGAAAATGCAAAAACACTCGCAAGATGGGATTCATTCCCAGAGCTAAACCACAATGAACACGTGGGATGGGAGAACGCGACTGGCAAGAATACTGTAATAATCCTCAGGGATTCTGGCGAACACGAAAGGACAACGGCCCGCATTGAATACATGAAGGAGTATATCGGCGGGAAGTCAAAGATTTTCGAGATATTCTCGCTGGGAAAGTCAAAGCTTTCCCGCGAACTGTCGCTCATATACCAAGGCGACTTGATTTCAATTTTCCTTGCAGAAAAAAACGGGGTTGACGCAACGCCTGTCCAAAGCATTGACGCGCTGAAAGAACACCTTTCTAAAATAAAGTGACTACTCCTCAAGGAATATTTTTACCCCTCTTGGCCCTATGTTTACCTCAATATCGCCCTTGTAAATGTTGCCTTTCCACTCCTTTAGCCGTTTTGCTCCCTTAAGGACGGTTTTAACGCCGTCTCTTGATTGATTCACGAGCAAAACAAGCTTCTTTCCGTCCTTTTCCAGTATTCCGACATCGATGCTTTGGCTCTCCACGTAAATATCTTTATTAACGCCTGCCCTTGATGCGACTTCGTTTATTATCTCGTACTCGTCGCCTTCAATAGCGCCAAACTTGGCAAGGTTCCTGTCAAACGGGCATAGGAGAGTGAAAAGCTTTCCGCCTTCGGATGAGTCTTCGAGAAGAAGCGGCCTGTCGCCGACTTCTGCAATCCCTTTCTTTTCAGAGAAATAGAAATCGCCCCTTATCCTTGCTGCATATTGCCTTCCATCAATGGAAAACTCGTCGGCTGAGACCTTGTGCGTTTTCCTTTCGCCTCCAATAGGGGAAAAGGACAAAACGCTGTTTCCTTGGGAAAGGAACCCGTCTATCTTCAGCAAAAACTC
>JACRMZ010000120.1 GCA_016219455.1 Candidatus Aenigmatarchaeota archaeon | reverse complement strand
CACGTCAGGCATACGGTATTATTACACAAGGAGGATAGGGGAGGAGTTCACCAAGGGAATAGACAGCCTTTTGACATATAACGCATGGGCGTGCGTCAACAAGCTAAAAGACGAAGACCAGAGATGCGGGCCGTGCGTTCCTAATCCCGGCGATGATTGTGATAATAATATAACAAATTTCGACAAGGGCACCGTGGACTTCTGTTTTGCTGCAAGGGTAAAGGGGGTTGAAGGACAACTAAACGATTACTTTAAAGATGTGAAAATGGAGTGGAAACTTGACCTCACTTCTGAGACTTCGGGAACAACAACAATGTACGAGCAGAGGAGCATTCGGAATCCCAACCAACAAAGATGCTCGCAAAGTTGCTGCAAGACGGTGAATGGCGTGTGCGTTGCCCGGCACAATTGTTGGCATCAGGACGCTTCCCACACTTACAAGTACATGGTTGATGTTGAGTCGAAGGATGTCTCAGAGGACAGGGAAGCCGTTACCGCGAACGGCATAGAGAACTTTTACCTGAAATTCAAAGCCGGTTCCAATATAGGCGTTGATAAAAGCTGCGGCAACAGCGCCGACCAAGGCGGCGGTCATGATTGCCCGGATTCACAGAGACCGGGGCAAGGAAGGATAAACAACCCGTTCCCGCCGACGAACGTAAATGTAATAGGAAAGTGATATGGAAAACAAAGCCGTTTATCTGATAGTGATAATGGCCGTAGGCTTCATATGGCTCCTGACTCAGGCGAACTTCGTCAATGACGTTTCCACAAAAACAAGGAACACCGAGAACTCATCTGCGATAATAGACGTCTGCCAGCGCGTTGAAACCTACAGGTGCGACACTGAATTGATAGGCAACGAGAAGCCGTTCCTTGGCGATTGCGGAAAGGTTTTCCCCCCCCAAGGCGACGCAGAAAAGTGCATAGACGGCTGCAGGAACTCTGGCTATTGCAAGGAATTTATTAAACCGTAGGCATATTCTACTATGAACCGCTCAAAGGGCACGGAGGCTCCAGTTACAATACTCTTGGCAGTTGTTATCGCTCTGGTTGTCATTGCTGCATATTTCCTTATTCTGAATCCTATACCGAAGAACTTAGAGTCTGCCAACAAGGGCGCGATGGAAGCCGCCTGCGGCGGCATATCCTTCCTTACAGACGATCCAAACGAGTGCACAAAGAAATGGATCGTCGATAACTATACCCAGATGAAGCAGACGCAGCCTGCCGGCGCTTTCAAGAACGTCATAGACACATGCAACAAGACCCTTTCCATCGCTTACAACGATGAGTACAAACAGAAAATCGTCGACACTGGGAACATTGCCAACGACGTCGCGATAATAGACCTCTGCGCAGAGAAGTGCTGCAGGGCAAAGCCGAAGGAACAGTAAGCTTTAATTTGAGCAGGGATGAAGTCATATTATGGCCAAGGGGGACCTTCCGATAGAAACAGCCGTAATCCTGATAGTCGGGATAATAGTTTTGTTGGCAGTGATAGTCTTTTTCATGGGCGTCGTGAACCCGCCATCCGAAGGCCTGTCAGGCCAGTCTGATTTCCAGACAAGGTGCAACAGATTCATAGCCGCCAGCTGCCCTGCAAACGCGTGGGTTTACTTCAACGGGATGTCCAATCCAGCATGGGACATCGCCGAGCAGAAGCTGGGGATAGACCCCGCCGAAAAGCACCAGTTCTCCGATGAAGAATACAAGAAAATCTGCGATTGCCCGACCTAGCTATTTATCCCCCCAGAAAGCACTCTATACCATGGGAAAGATGACAGTACTCAAGGCAATAACGGCGCTGGCCATACTTTTGTTCATCACGCTTCCGGTATTCAACGCGTTCAAGGACTCGGAGATGAAAGACTTTCTGATATTGTCATCGCTTGCATTTATTGCGGCCGTTTTCCTCTATCTCAACATCCTCTACAATTCCAGAGCCGTTTACCATCAAGGCTTTTAGTCACCTGAAAGGACAACAACGCTATAAATAGTATCCAAGGGAAATATCTGCGGGGATATGGTCTATAGGTTGGGTATTGTCGGAGTCGGCCACTGGGCAGAGAGGCTCCAGAAATCGATGGCTACTGAAAAAATCGCCTTCCACAAGGCGTTGGACATCTCCACTTTTGAGGAAAAGAAAAAGTTCTTGGATTCTTTTTGCATAGACGCTTCGCGCTATTATCAGATATCGCCAGGGGCCGCGCTGCCAAAAGAGTTTTTCCATGGGATAGATATCGCGCAGATTGCAAGCCCCGTGCAATACCACAAGTCCCAGACAATCCAGGCGCTTGAGTCTGGCAAGCGCGTAGTCACGGAAAAGTCCTTTGCTGCAAACAGGGACGATTTCAATGAGGTCGCGGATTTCCTTAGAGATGGCGGGTACGAGAACAACCTCTATGTGCATTTGCATTATCTCAGGAAGATGCCGACAATGCGGCTGGCATCGATGCTTCAAAGCGCGATAAAGGAGTATGGAAACATAACATCTGTCAACGGGACGTTTTTTGAGGACTACCGCGAGGAGGACAGGCGGAGGAAATGGCTGTTCAGGCCTGAAAACGGCGGCATATTCCTTGACTGGATACATCCTGTGGAAGTGATAGCAAGGGGCTGCGGCGCAAACTTCAAGGAGTGCCTCGACGCCAAAACGTTCGTGATAACTCCCGATTACGGCGAGTATCCTAGTGGTGCCTTGGGGACATTCACTGTTTCTGGGAAGAATTTCGCCGCCGGCGCAACGGCAACGATAAGCGTTGGAAAGGGCTTTCAGAGCCTGACGCACAAGGTGCTGAGGATAAACTTTGAGAGCGCGTTTTTAGATTTGGCATACATGGACTCCGAAAGGGAGATAATAACCGGCCAGAGGGGAAGCGTCCGTTTAGTCGAGCTTGACGGGCACAAGACCATTTTGTATGAGCACCTTAAAGGGCCGATAGCCTACGATTTTTTGATCGATGACATGGTAAGATTGTGCCAGGGCACGCAGCCCCATCTTCTGCTTCCGGAGATGTCAAATATTTTCGACCCGGTGTGGATGTTCAATGAGGCTGCAAAAGATCCCGTGACAAATGCCAACGATGTCGCGGAGTTCACCAAGAGCGGCGTCGACAGGACGCTTTTCACAGAGCAAACGATTTACAGGTAGGTTATGAAGATAGGGATTGTCGGCCTGGGCAAGATGGGGGGCAATATTGCAAAGCGGCTTGCATCAAAAGGCTACGAAGTGCTTGCATACGATTCTTCCGGTGCAACGATAAAGGAAGCCAAGACCTTCAGGAGCTTGGGGGAAATGGCATCGGCTTTGGGCACATGCGCGATTATTTTATCCGTCCCGCATACAGCAGTCGATGATGTCCTCTCTAAATTGTCAGAGAAGCTTGGCGCCGGTTCCACCGTTATAGATGCGGGGAACTCTTATTACAAGGACACCGTTAAAAGGAGCGCAGTGATGAAAAAGCGCAGCATAGACTTTCTTGACGCAGGATGCAGCGGCGGGCCGTCTGGTGCCCTGAACGGGATGTCAATTATGGTCGGCGGAGAGAAAAAAGCCTTTGAGAAAAACGAGAAACTCTTCAAAGACCTTTCCGTTGAGAACGGTTACGCGTATTTTGGGCCTTCAGGCGCAGGCCACTTCGTCAAGATGGTCCACAACGCCATAGAGTACGGGATGATGCAGTCAATAGGGGAAGGTTTTGACCTTCTTGCCAACGGTCCGTATGCAATTGACCTGAAGAAAGCGTCAGATGTCTGGCAGAATGGAAGCGTTATCCGTTCATATCTAATGGAGCTTTCCACACGTGCCTTGGAAAAGGACGAAATGCT
>JACRMZ010000110.1 GCA_016219455.1 Candidatus Aenigmatarchaeota archaeon | reverse complement strand
CGACAAACAGCTTCAGGAGAAAGAAGGACCACGTCCCAAACGTCTGTATGAAGAATCTCGAGACAAAGTGCTGCTCCCAGAAAATATTCCCATACAAACCGATTGCTATGAATGTCGCCGTGCCGTCAACCATCTGGCAGAACATCACAAGGTTGTTCTCCCGCGTGAAGAGCTTTTTCAACTTGCCCCATTTGCCTGCGAGTTCAAAAACGACGAACCATGCAGACGCTATGGCAAAAGTCGCCAATACCGGGAACGGATTTATCGATTTGATGTTTGCAAGCGCGTATATTACCAAAACCAGCCCGACAGAAAACGGGAGTTTCCAGTATTCCATCCGCTTCCTGAGATAGACGCCCAAAAGAATGGAAGGAAACGCCAGCGAAAAAATAACGATGTATATGAAAGGCGAAATGAAAAGATAACTCCCTATGAAACCATAGTCCTCAAGCGCCCGTATGATGCCGCCAAAGACGACGAAAGGGAACACTGCCTTTATGAAGTCCCGGTCCATGCGGATTTTTGACGGGATTACGTTGAACTTAACAAGGGCCTTGTAAACTCCAATTGTGGCCGCGATGAGTATTATGCCGTAGACCAGGGTGTTGACAGGATTGTATCCTTCATTGTTCACCATTGGCCCGATAAAATACTTGTATATTAAATTTTCCATATGGAAAGAGAGCCGGAAAACTATTTAACAGCCTTTTATTCCGGCGGCATGATAGTTAATCATGATATTGAGGCAGCCTTCCGTTGCCGGGCGTTTTTACCCTAAGGATAGTGATGATTTAAATTCCGTTCTGGGCCCCCTCATCCGGGGCCCGCGCGAGGAGAAGGACATAATTGGCTGCGTTGTTCCCCATGGCATGTATGCCTATTGCGGCAAGACGCAAGCGCGCGCATACATGGCGCTTGGAAACGGCGACTTCACTTTTGTCATACTGGGAACCAACCATCACAGAACGGGCCCAAAGGCGTCAATAATGACTTCCGGCAAATGGAGGACTCCACTGGGCGATTACCCCATAAACAACGATATTGCGGCTGAGATAAAGTCCGAGTCGGGCATTGGCGAGGACATTGAATCGCATTCAACGGAACATTCAATAGAAGTCCAGCTGCCATGGCTCCAGAAATTGTTTCCACGTTCATCGTTTGTTCCCATTTCCATTGGAAACCTTTCCTTGGATGAAATGGCGTCACTGGGGAAATCGATTTCAAGGGTCAGTGTTGGAAGGAGGATAGTTGTGATGGCATCATCGGATTTCACGCACTATGGGGAAGTCTACAACCATGTCCCAGTAAAAGGCGACATCGATGAAATATTGGAGTATGTCGAAGGCATCGACAGGCAGGCCGCACAGAGGATAACGGCGCTTGATCCGCGCGGGTTTGTTGATTTTGTCGAGACGCACAACATGAACATATGCGGATATGCCACTATAGCGACGATGCTTTTTTCAGTCGAGGAATGGGCTTACAGGGCGTCGATTCTCGATTACTCAACGTCTTATCCAGTGTCAAAATCAAAGGATTCTATAGTAGGATATTGCTCCATAGCAGTCGAATAATCAGCCGTAGACAAGCGTTCCTAAGACAACAAGTCCCTGGAGAATTATAAGAAGCGCGTTGGCTATCATCAGCGGTTTATCCTTTTTTGATATTCCATACAAAAGCCAGCAGATTGATATGGAAAAGTACGCCGTCCAGGTAAACAGCGAAACGCCCTCGGTGCTTTTGCCGGCCCAGATTTTTATTGCCTGGGGGGCTGTTGTTAATGGGCCGGCAATTGAAACAACAAGAATGACTTGTTCCATGACACTCTGGAATTTTGCGCGCATACCAACGGCTACCTGAACCCCTCCCCGAACTTGGCGCCGCCGCGGCAAAGGGGGCAGCCAAACTCGCGGTTGCATGAGGGGCAGTTTTTGGCATAACATATTTTGCACGCAATGAGATCAGAGTCTTTTCCGCAGCCCTGGCAAATGCCTTTCATAAAGATATTTTGCACCTTGATTTTAAATCCACATTGGCAGTTTCGGTTCCAGGATGCAAAAAACCACGCTCTGAATTTAAGCATTGTCTTTTATAGAAACTCATGGGAGTAAACTTAGGTGATATAACAATAGCCCATCAGGTCCAGATACAGGACCTTTCTGGAAAGAAGATAGCAATTGACGCGTTCAACACACTTTACCAGTTTATCACTATAATACGCCAGCCCGACGGAACGCCGCTAAAGGACTCAAAAGGCAGGATAACTTCGCATTTATCCGGCCTTTTTTACAGGACATCGCGTTTGCTTGAAGCCGGGGTGAAGCCGTGCTTTGTCTTTGACGGCGAGCCACCTGAGCTGAAAAAAGCCACCATCAGGGAGCGGGCAGAAAAAAGGAGGCATGCACGGGAACTTTATGAGAAGGCGATAGCTTCTGGAAACGATGAAGAAGCAAGGAAATACGGCCAGATATCCGCCTCATTGAACAGCGATATCATAGAGGAGAGCAAAAGGCTCCTTTCTTTCATGGGTGTGCCCTGTGTCCAGGCTCCAGGCGAAGGGGAGGCGCAGGCATCGCATATGGCAACAAGCGGCCTGGTGTGGGCGGCAGCATCCCAGGATTACGACTCGCTTCTTTTTGGAACGCCGATTCTCCTGAGGAACGTAACTGTTGCCGGAAGGAAAAAGCTCCCGCGAAAAGAGCAGTATGTCGATGTCGTGCCGGAAACGATAAGCCTAAGCGAATCGCTGGAAAAAGCAGGCATAAACAGGAAACAGCTTGTCATTCTGGGGCTTCTTGTCGGGACAGACTTTAATAATGGTGTAAAGGGCATAGGGCCGAAGAAAGCGTTGGATTTGGTAAAAAAATACGGTGATGACGCATTGAAGCACGTTGAGTGGGACGACCCGGATATCAGCGTCCTTATGGATATTTTTGAGAAGCATCCTGTAGAAGATGTAAAATCCCTAGAGTGGGGGTCTTTCAATCACGACGCCCTTATACGGCTCATGTGTGAGGAGCACGATTTTTCCGAGGAGAGGATAAATAGCGCAATAGAGAAGGTGGAAAAAAGCGGCAGGGGGAAACAGAAGTCTTTGGGCAGTTTCTTCGGAAAATAATGTTTTTTATTAAATCCAATTTAGAAAAGAGTTATTTTGATGAAACTGTTGCTAAAAGTTTAGCGCATGAAGAAGAAAAGCGCCCCTCCAAGGATCACAAGCCCGATGATGACATAAATCACTATATCGACTTTCTTCCCCTGCGATACTATGCAGTCTGCAGGGCAGAAACTTCCGCTGGCTGCCTTTGATTCGTCGCCATCGCATTTGGCGTCGCCGCAATACCTGAGGAGGGTTGTT
>JACRMZ010000119.1 GCA_016219455.1 Candidatus Aenigmatarchaeota archaeon | reverse complement strand
TCGAAAAAGGCGAACTCGTTGCCGCAATCCAAGTAAACGCTAGATACCCACACATCCTCCGAACCCACAAAATACTCAGGATAGCGCCTTATCTCTTCTGCCAAGTCCAAAAAATCCCGTTTGACGCGTATCTTAATATGTTTATTGGCACGGGTCGTTATCCTTGACTCCTTTCTGCCCCCTCTTGAAACAGACTCAAACCATGTTTCCCTTACCATCTTAACCCCTACGAGATTTACCTTCCTCTGGATTTAAACTCTATCTCCTTATTTCAATCTATGAAACTCGTCACATTCTCCGTAAACGGCGAAAAGCGCCTTGGAGCCGTGAAAGGCGACTGGAAAAAGTGGGATTTCATAGTAGACCTTAACAAGGCGGACCCTTCCGTCCCTGCAGACATATTGTCATTCATTGACGCCTGCGGTGAGCTTCACGGCCCCGTGTGGGAAAAGGCCAAGAAGATTGTTGAAAATGCTAAAACCGGTTATGCCATGGAAAAAGTAAAAATCCACGCCCCAATAATGCCCCGCCTCCTGAGGGACACGATTGCCTTTCGCGGGCATATCGCAAGGACAAGGGCCGCACGCGGCCTGCCAATAGCGCCGGAGTGGGACAAGCTTCCCGCATATTATAACGGCAACCATCTCAACATAATCGGCTCTGGCGACGTCCCTTTGATAAAGTTCATCCTTGAAGAAGGCGGGAAGCACGCAAGGGAAACCCAGAAACTGGATTACGAAACGGAGATAGCGTTCATAATCGGTAAGGGCGGGAAGAATGTGGAACTGAAGCACGCAAAAGAACATCTTTTTGGAGTCACGATATTCAACGACTTTTCCATGAGAGACTTGCAGCTTGTTGCAATGGGGATAGGGATGGGTCCCGCATACGGGAAAGACTGGTGCAATGCCATTGGGCCGTGCATCGTCACGATGGATGAATTTGGGGAGCTGGAAAGCAAGAAGATAACAACAAAGGTAAATGGTAAGGAACGGCTAAGCGGGACTTATCTTGATTTGGTTTTCAAGAACCCGTTTGTCAAGGAAGGTGAGCGCGCACTCTGGGAGTTTGAGGAGGCGATGGAGTTCATTTCGCACTCGCAGGAAGTATATGCAGGAGAGGTCTGGGGCTCAGGGACCGTACCGGGAGGGTGCGAGCTTGAACGTGGGGCAGAAGCGCAGTTCCTCAGGCGCGGCGATGTTGTCGAGATAACAGTGGAAGGCATCGGAACGCTGAAAAACAGGATTGTCTAATCGCCTTCTACATCATCCATCCTTATCTTACCCTTGGAATTCTTAGCTAAATCGAAAAGACGTTCGGCGTCGTCTCCGCCGTATTCCTCTGTTCTCCCGGACTTTTCGTCTGTAACATAAACAGTGTATCTGTCTCCCCTACCAAAGCCATGCTTCTTCTCTACGGTATACGATACGTCATCAACGATGAATCCATAGTGCAGCTTTTCAGAAAAAGGTGTTTTTGACATTCCCATCAAAGTTCCACTTACGCCCTCCTCAAGCTTGCAAACAGCCCTCATCGTCTCGAAGACTTCCTTTGGGACATCCTCAATCTTCTTTCCCATCCCAGCCACCGTAAAGCCTGTCGGCGCGCTCCTTGTGGAAAAGAGGGAGCTTTTCCTTTGCCATTAGCAGCTCTCTTTCATCATCCGCCGTCTTTCCGGTGATGGAGCACATATTCTCAACAAGCATGGTGACGTTCATATCTGCATTTGCAAACTCCATATACTCTTCGCGGTTTGGTATGACGGCTTTCAATGCAGCATCTGACAGCTTGGGGCTGTTTATTACATCTGCGTAATCGAGCCCTTCGTTGGCGGCAATTTCGGAAATCTCTTTCGCCACGGCATTGTAATGGGAATCAAAGGCGTCAAGTGAAACGACCAATTTTTTCATCATATCTGCCATCGCATAGACTTTGTCGGCGGGCTGATGGTTCCTCATGCCTTCGGCGCGCAAATCGTCCAATGCGTTCTCAATTTTTCCTTCCCTGTATTGCCTGAGAAGCACTGAATAAAACCCGTCAGTTTCCTGAGACACATTATCAATAGCCTCAGCAAGCCTGTAATCTTCTGCATCGCAATCCCACAGTATTCCATTATCTCCTTCCTTTCTGCCATGTGGTAATCATATGCTATTTTCCTGAGTACGCCCTCTTTCCCATTCAAATTGTTTTTCATCTTCTCGTTGAACTCCTTGAATCCCATAACATCACCTTTGCGTTATCACTCTTCAGAAGTATTTAAACGTTCTGTAACTACCCGGAGGGTATTTAAGCGTTACCCTTAATCGCATTATGGGGGAGTGGAAGGGTGTTTTCGCTAACGTTTTCAAACTGGGCGCACTTTATGTGCAGTAGGTGAAAAGGTTATATGGAGGAATTTCTAAAGCTGAAGCCAGACCATCGCGCGATACTTACAAGCAGCCCCGAGGCTTTTTCGGCAATAAAAGGGCTTTTGCAAACGACTGGGTACGAAACAGTCTACAACGTCGAAAGGATAGGAGAGCAGAAAACCGGCATGGCCACGTTTGCGTGCAAGCACCCAATGACTGGAGACTGCTTGGCCATAATATACGGGATTAGCGCTTCTGACGAGCCTTCGCACGCGCAGGCTCCGTTTGATTTCGGCATTGGGGGAAAAAAGGCAAAGGCAATGCACGCCTACACACAGCATTTTGCAATGAGAACGAATAATATCGAGTCCCTCAGGGGGCATCTGGAATCCCGCGGAGCGAAGTTCCTTACGCCAATTTTCAATTCAGCCGACCAATTCGGCCCGCTAAAGCAGTGTTTCTCCCGTGAGCTCCTCGATGACGAATGGTTCTTCATAGAGCTCACGCAAAGGGACTATGATTCATCGAGGATTGGCAAGGAGAAGGGCACTGCATTCAGCGATGAAACTGTCCGCGCGCTATACAACACGAAGCAGGCGGAATTCCGCGACTGGCTGAAAACGCAGAAGAAAACGAAAATGTTTGAAAGCGACGATAAGACAAAGTCGGAAATGAGAAGGCTTCTCGAGGGGCTGGAGCCAAAAGGCTTTGAGAAACTGGTCAAGCCTCTCGCAAGAATTGTGGTAAACGGGTGATTTTATGGCAAAACAAGAGAAACTCAAGAACGTCTGGGAAGTAGAGAAGGACGGCAACGTCTCCTACCTTATTGGGAGCATGCATGCCCTTCCGTATTCCCACAAAGACGACCTCCGTGAATATCTGGAAAACGCGGAAAACGTGGCCTTCGAGATAGACCTTGATACCCAACCGGCAATGAGACCCGAAGAAGTTTACATCTTTTCAGGGACTCTGGAGGATATGCTTCCAGAAGAAACGGTGGAAAAGGTAAAGAAAATATCAGGCCTGGAGAAATGGCAGACTTACAGGCACCTGACGCCACAGATGGTGTACATGATGCTAAATCAGGACATACCGAAAAACATGGGCTGGAAACATGAAATGGACCTTGATTGCTACAAGATGGCGAAAGGCTCAGGAAAGAACGTTGTCGGCCTCGAGGATATACAGGAGCATTATGACCTTTTCTTCAAAATGCCAAAAGAGAAGGCGATTGCTGCCCTTGCTGAGATAGATAAGGATTCAGGATCACTGGGCAAAATGCTTGAACTGTATGAAAACGGCGATGTCAGCCCGGCATTGGACGAGATGAAAAAGGATCCGGACACGTACAAAGCGTTTGTTGATGACAGGGACGAGATACTTGCCAACGGAATGGAAGAGCTTTTCGAAGACGGCCCGTCACTTGTGTGCGTAGGGCTTGCCCATTCTCCTGGAATAATAAGCAAGCTGGAAAAGAAGGGGTACAGGATAAAAAAGGTCTCGGGCTAGTTTTACAATTGGCGCCTAAGTCCTGCTTTTCCGGTTTTCGTTTATTTTCATCAATGGCAGGATGCTGGCAATGAACAAAAACGAAACCATATAGAAAACCGTGTTTATCCCTACTATAGATGCTATCACTCCGCCTGCCATAACTGTAAGGCCTCCAATCAAACTTGACAAAGACGCTTCTGTCCCTATTTTTTTCCCTCTTGAATCATCATCAGTGATGTCGGCGAGAAGCGCGTTGTTGGCAGTCGTGAACATTGCCTGCAAAACACCTACAATTGATTGAAGGAACGCCAAATAAAAGATGTCCTTTGAAAACGTGTAGGCTATTGTTACAAAAGCATAGCCAACGAGAGAGGCTATCAGGACCGGCTTCCTTCCTACTTTGTCTGAAAAAGAGCCGGTAAAATACGAAGCCACGGAAGCTACCACCATGGAAATCCCAATAAGGAATCCGAAATCCCTGAAGGAACCGGCGCCATTGAGAAGGACTATGAGAAACGGGTTAAGGAGCCCTGAGGCAACCGCAAGAATGCCACTGAAAACAAGCATAAAACGGAAGTTCATTTTTAAGTCATGTGCTTTGCGTCTTATAAAGTTTCTATTGGTTGCTTATCACGTTTTCCGTTTATCAAGTTTAACTGTTCACAACTTCTTTGAAAACTCGGCCATCTTTATTCCCTGCAGGTAACCTGATTTCCGGTAAAACTTCAGGGTCTTTGGATTGAAAAGAGGCGCATAAAGGACGACGACTTTCCCTCCTCTTTTCTTTGACTCTTTTTCAAATGCGGCCAAAAGCGCCTTTCCTATCCCCTTTCCCCTGTTTCTTTTATCAACAGCCATCATCCAGAGAAGGGAAACAATTCCCGTGACACGCTCACCCATAACATAGCCGATTATATTGCCTTCTTCAGCAACAAGAAAGATGCCCTTCCCTTTGACAAACGCGCGGAACCAGCTTGCCGGGACGACAGTTCCTGCAGACGTCAAAAGCTCCTTGGTGTTGCTGAGCTTCCGGCAGGCTTTGCAATCGTTAAAAACGACTTTCCTTACGCGTATCACTTCATCACTACCGTCTTCGCGTTGGCAAACTCCCTGACGCAATGGCGGGATAGCTCCCTTCCGTAGCCTGACTTTTTGACGCCGCCAAACGGCAGCCTAGGATCGGACTTTGACATGTCATTCACAGAAACCATCCCTGTCTCAAGTTCCCTTGCAAGCAAAGCGGCTTTGTCCAAATCAGACGTCCAGAGGCTTGCTGCCAACCCATACTCGCTCCTGTTAGCGATTGCTATCGCTTCCTTCGCGTCAGCTGCGATGATGACAGGCGCTGCGGGCCCGAACGCCTCTTCCTTCATGATTGGCATTGATTCGGTGATTCTGGAAATGACTGTCGGCGAGTAGAAGCAACCTTTCCCCTTCATCGGAAAGCCGCCGGTTTCAATCTCCGCGCCCATCGCCTTTGTCCTTTCGACAATCCCATGGAGATCGTCCCGGAGATCACTCCTTGCCAGCGGGCCGATGTCCGTGCTTTCATCAAGCGGATCGCCGACTTTCTGCGCCTCCACAGCATCGATAAAAACTTCCAAAAACTGCCTTGCCACAGATTTCTCGACAATGAACCTCTTGGATGCGATGCAGCTCTGCCCGGTGTTCTGAAACCTTGCCTTCACGGCTGTCGTTGCTGCTGCCTGGACATCGGCATCTTTGAGAACGATAAACGGGTCGCTGCCTCCAAGCTCAAGGACACTTTTCTTTATCGATCTTCCAGCAGCGGCCGCAACGCGCGCTCCGGCCGCGGTGCTGCCTGTTATTGAAACGCCATCGATGTAATCGGACTCTATGAGCTTTTCAGCGTCGCTCCCGGAAAGGAAAACATTGGAATATGCCAACGGCGGCAGCGCCGCATTGAAAATATTGTCAAGGTGCAAAGCGCACTGCGGCACATTGCTTGCGTGTTTGACAATTATCCTGTTGCCAACCAGCAGCGCGGGAACGGCGAAACGCAAGACCTGCCAGTATGGGAAGTTCCAGGGCATCACCCCCAGTATTACCCCCAACGGATCGAGTTCTATGTAGCTTCTCTTATAATCAGTCTTGACCTCTTCGGGCATTGTGAATTGTTCAGCGTTATCTGCAAAATAGTCGCACATCCATGCGCATTTCTCCACTTCCGCAACGGCCTGTTTTATCGGCTTGCCCATCTCCTTCGTCATCGTCTCCGCATACTCCCTCTTGCCTTTGAGCAACCCTGAAGACATCTTCCGCACGGCCTTGGCTTTCTCGGCAATATCAAGCCTGGCCCATTCGCGGCTTTCCCTCAGCTTTTTAGAAACTTTAACTGCATTTTCCAGAGTACCCAGGGGGAACTCTGCCATCATTTCACCTGTAGAGGGATTTATAGACTGTATCGGCATTTTAACCACCTGTCAGGGATATTAAAACATAGGTATTTAAGTTGGTCTGCTGACACCTAAATCGTGAAGTCAGCACGGATATTGAAGCCAAACGAACCCCTCTCTTTCGAAGAAATTGAAACGCCAAAACCGCAAGGTGAGCAGATACTTGTGCGTGTCAGCGCCGCTGGCGTGTGCCACAGCGACTTGCATCTGTGGGAAGGCGGATACCACGGGCCCCAAGGCACGTTTATGAAGGCAGAAGACCGGGGCGTCAAATTCCCACTCATTCCAGGACACGAAGTGGCAGGCAAAATAGAATCGCTTGGAAAAGACGCTCATGGGTTCAAACGGGGAGACAGCGTTCTTGTGTACCCGTGGGTTGGGGAGGGATCCTGTCCGGCATGCAAAGCAGGCGATGAAAACCTTTGCGACAAACCCAAATCGCTTGGCGTTTACCAGAACGGAGGATATGCAGAATACATCATCGTGCCAAGCGCAAAATACCTCGTTAAGCTCAATAAATTAAAGGAAAGTGAAGCCGCCCCTCTTGCCTGCTCCGGATTAACGGCGTATACTGCAATCAAAAATTCCGGCGCCGCGGATGGCGAGCTCCTTGTGATAATAGGCGCTGGCGGCCTCGGTATGATGGCGATACAGATTTCAAAAGCGCTTGCAAAGCCCCGCGTTGTTGTAATCGATATAGATGATAAACGGCTTGATGAGGCAAGGAAACTCGGGGCGGACTTTGTGGTAAACTCAACAAAGGAAGATGCCGTAACCGCGGTGAAGGGGCTGTCAGAAGGCCTTGGCGCGGACGCGGTGATTGATTTTGTCAACTCATCCAAAACGTCCCTTTCGGGGATCAGCATGCTGAGGAGGCGCGGGAGACTCGTCCTTGTGGGACTGTTCGGCGGGGAGCTTCAGCTTAATCTCGCGCTCATTCCACTGAGGGCATTTAAGATAATCGGCTCTTACACCGGAAACTACAGGGACTTGGTTGAGCTTGTGGCGCTGGCAGAAAAAGGCGCCTTTAAAAACGTCGTCTCGCAGACATTCAAGCTCAATGAGGCAAACAAGGCGTTATCGGAACTGAAAGGAGGGAGGGTGTTGGGAAGGGCAATAATATCCCCATGATATGGAAAAATACTGCACGATTGGCGGGAAGAGGATAAAATACCTTGATGAAGGCGGGGGAGACTGCGTTATTCTTATCCATGGGCTTGGCGGCCACTCTGGGAGATGGGAAAAAGTTATCCCAGAGCTGTCAAAAGGCCATAGGGTCATAGCGCCGGACCTTCCGGGATTCGGGGACAGCGACAAGCCAGCGCATGGCTTTGACTACTCGATTCCGGCATTCTCAGAATTCATAAATGACTTCATGAAAAATCTTGATATTGGCAAGGCAGACATAATCGGGTCTTCCATGGGCGGTTACATCGCGGCTTATTTTGCTTCCGAACATCCAGAAAAGGCCAAAAACCTCGTTCTTGTTTCGCCTGCAGGCCTTTCAAGGCGCGCCACGCCGGAAGCGATGAGCTACATGAATGCAGTATATTTCCCAACAGAAGAAACGGCAAAAAGCGCCCTTGAGGAGCTTTTCTACGACAAGAATGTAGTAGACGAAGAAATGGTGGTTGATTTCGTGGATAAGATGAAAAACGACGACTCAAAGAACGCATACTTCTCGTCTTTCTTCAATCTTTCCAGGAACCACGAATTCGAGGAAAAGCTCGGGAAAATCAAATCTCCGTCTCTCATCATCTGGGGCGAAGAGGACGAGATAATACCCTGCGAATACGCCGAAGAATACGTTTCAATGATACACAACTCGAAAAAAGAGATGATGCAAAAGTGCGGCCATATGCCGTTCATTGAAAAGCCAAAAGAATTCCTACGGCTGGTCAAAAGGCATTTGGATCAGTGAGCCAAAGCGTGTTTCTCTGGCAAGTTCTCGCAGAATCCCCTTATCCTTTCAGCGCCTTCCTTGACCTTATCCATTGATTGTGCCAGGGAAAACCTCACATGCGAACCATAGGATGCGCCGAAGAACGAGCCTGGAACGCCGGAAACGCCGCTTTCAAGTATGGAAGTGAACAGCTCCATTCCACGCAGTCCAGTAAGTTCGCCAAAGTCGGGGAAACAATAGAACGCTCCCTGAGGTTCTCTGTAATTGAGTCCCCCCATTCCACGCATGGACTTGGAGAAGATATCACGCCTTCTCTTGTACTCATCAACCATTTTCCTCACGTCCTTGTCTGAAGCCCCGTCCAATGCCTTTATTCCTGCAGACTGGACGAATGCTGTCGGAGCTATGGCCGTCTGCTGCTGAAGGTTCTTCATCTGAGCAATGAGTTCCTCCGGAGCGCATGCGTAGCCAAGCCTCCAGCCAGTCATAGCATACGTCTTTGAGAATCCGCTAGTGAGGATGCATCTCTCCTTCATGCCGTTCAATGACGCTATGCTCACATGTTTCCCTTCAAAGAGTATGGATTTGTATATCTCATCAGTTAGGACGTAAAGGTCTTTCTCTATAGCAATGTCAGCAATCTCCTCCAACAGGCTTTTTTTGTAAACAAGGCCTGTGGGGTTGTTCGGAGTATTAATCACAATCATCGATGTCTTGGGCGTGACTGCTCTTGAAATTGCGTCCGGATCCGGGATGTAATCCTTGCCGCAGTTAACACCCACTGCATTGCCCCCGACTATTTCAACGACGTCGGAGTATGCGGGGTAAGAAGGGTCTATCACTATCACTTCGGTTCCGCGTGCCATGAGGAAGAGGGAATAAAAAATTCCCTGCTTTGAACCTGGCGTGACTATCACTTCATTGGAATTGTAATTAAGATTCTCTCTTGAAAGCGTTTCTATTATTTTATCTTTGAGGACGTCTGAGCCCGAAGAAAAGTAATGCGTGTCGCCGGCGTCCAACGCCTTCTTTGCCGCATCCTTTATGGAAATCGGCGTGTCAAAATCCGGCTCCCCTAT
>JACRMZ010000118.1 GCA_016219455.1 Candidatus Aenigmatarchaeota archaeon | reverse complement strand
AGGAGCTCAATTTTCTTTTCATCAGATATGGAGTAGCCGGAAAACCCGTCGAAAAAGCTCGTTGAAACGCAGTAAACTTTTTGGGTTGTTTGCATAACAAAATAGCAAGTTGTTTAATCTTTAAATTCAATGCACCGAGAGTTAAAGAACACTTAGTTAAAATATTTACTATAAATAGGCACACTAAATACATTACTTTATGGTAGTAAAAGATAAAGACTTTATTGACCGGATGAAAGGCCTCAGGGAGTTTTTAGGCGGCCTTACAACAGAGGAGTTTGCATATCTTGCCCTTTGCAACGGCTTTGAGAAGGATTACATAACAAAAACGACAGGCGTAAAATTCAACAAGCCTCATTATTCGCCGCTTGAGGTGCATGATTGCGGAACCGGTTTTGACCTTGTGCAGAAGCTTTCCGGAACCGGGGAAGAGTATGTATGCAGGAAGTGCGGAATAGTTTCTGATTCATATTAAGCTTTCCTTTGCAATGGCCCCCAGCGCCTTTATGAAAAGAGGCGAGTCATTGAGCGATTCCGTCCTTTTTATTTTTCCCCTGCCTTTCACATGCTCCTTCAGGTCAATATCAATGTCAAAGAGGACCCGCCATTGCGGCAATCTTAGCGCAAGTCTCCCGTATCTCATCAACGTACGGGTCTTTAATTTCAAGTATCCTTTCCGGCAGGCTATGTGCCGTAAAAATCACAGGAGAGCCGTCTTTTATGGCGTTTAGCTTTTCCTCAACAGCGCGGAGAAAAAACCCGTTGCGGCACCAGCTTTTCACAAAGTTTATTTTTATCCGGGTTTTTCCCTCAACAAGCTTCATGTAGCTCCCAACACTCATCGAGGAAAAATACGGCGTCATTGCAATAGCAACGGCCTCTTGTATGCCGTCTTTTTCCATCTCCTCCAGCGCGTCCCGAAGGTACGGTTTCCAGTGCTTCATGCCGACATATACTGCATAATCTTTGCCCAGGAGAGCCTGAAGAGCTTTGGCTTGCCTAAGGGTGATTTCCAGAAGGGGCGATCTGCCGATTTTCCTGTACCGTTCTTTCAGGGACTCTATCTCTGCAATGCCCGGAACGTGCCCCCGTATATCTGTGAAATATTCCGTTACGTCGCTTTCAGTCTCTGGGCTCCCGTAGCCCATCAACAGCACACCCTTCATTCAATCACCATGGACAGCCCTGATCAATGCGGAAACGTTTTCCAGCGGCGTTTGCGGCAAAATTCCGTGGCCAAGGTTGAAAATATGCCCCCGTCTCTTTGTTTTTTCCATTATTTCATTTGCAAATTTCACGGTGCTGCTTTTAGTTCCCAAGAGGGCGGATGGATCGAGGTTTCCCTGTATCGGAGAAAAAGAGATTCGTTTCCACGCCTCTGCTATGTCCATCCTCCAGTCAACGCCAATCACATCGCCGCCGGCCTTTTTCAACATCCCCAAAATCCCCGCGGACTGCGTTGAAAAATGGATTGAAACCGCATTTATGGAAGAAAAGACCTGTTTTGAAAAAGGCATGGCATATTTTTGGTAATCGGCGGGGGAAAGCGCCCCTGCCCAGCTGTCAAATATCTGTATTGCGTCGGCTCCTGCATCCTCTTGTATTTTTACATACCCGGATATTATTCCAGAAAGCTTCCCAAGGAGGAAATCCCAATCTTTGGGATTTTTATGCATCATTGCCTTTGCATTAGGGACGCCTCCAACCAAATAGCTTGCCAGCGTGAAAGGGCCGCCTGAAAACCCGATGAGCGGGGTTTTTGTTTCATGTTTGACAATTTTTATGGCTTCTGAAACATATTGGCAATCGTCGTCACGGAACTCGCGGATTTTTTTCATGTCCGCCAGCGATTTCACATCCCTTGCAATGACAGGGCCTTTCCCATCGATAAAGCGCATCCTGATACCGCAGGAAGCCAGCGGCGTCATTATATCGCTGAATATAATCCCTGCGTCAAGATCGAACCTCCCAAGAGGCATGAGTGTGACTTTGGCTGCGAGTTCCGGCGTTTTTATTATTTTCATCATTCCGTGTTTTTTCCGGAGCTCCCTGTACTCCGGAAGGTATCTGCCGGCCTGCCGCATTATCCAGATGGGTTTGCGTTTGGTTCTCCGCCCGTGGCACGCTTTGATAAAATCATTCATATCAGAGGATTGAATCGACTATTTCTTTCATGCTTTTCTTTATACCGAGGTAAATCGGCGTGTCCCTGAGCGTGTATTTTCGGGACTGTGTTTCCCTCAATGCTTTCACAAGGTCCTGAAAACCCTCAAGCTCGTTTGTCTCATAAACAACCGTGAACTCCTGGTCATCAATGCCAAATGAATATCCCAGTATCTGCTTGACTTGGGGGAACTTTTTGCCGGCAACAATATGTTCGTTCATCAGTTTCTGCCGCTCTTCAAACGGAAGGAGATACCATTCGACAGTTTTCACGAAAGGATAAACGATAAGGTATTTTTCCCGCTGGCCGTCGACTGCCTGTTCCTGCGAGTCGTGCTTCTTGACATATACTGATTCGCGCGTAAACGCAAGGAACGAGTCCCTTATCCGGAGATTTTTACCAATCTCCGTCTTGAGGATTTTTGCTACAGAGTTCTGTATAGCCTCGGGGCTGCCTGCCCTGAACCAAAGCAGGAAGTCTGCTGGCTTCAGACCTATCGTTGAGTACGAAAAAACGTCCGCCTCGATATCCCCAAACGCTGCCAAAAATTCCTCTTTTCCTGTTCCGGCACGCCTTGCTTCTGACGCGTCAAAGACAATGAACGACAAAACCTTCATGAGGTTAAATTCCACAACAAGCTTTTAAATCACGCTTCTATCTCTTCCTCTACCTCAACTTTTGAAATCTCAATGCCCTCTGCCACATTTCCCAGTACCTTCAGCATCCCCTCGTATTCTATCAGGAACTCTTTTACAGTATGCTTCATTGTATTCACCAGTCAATTTTTGGCAAAGGGGCAGATGATGCCTCAAAATAAGCCGTATCTTCACTTAAAATGCCCCTGTTGATTTCATCTAACATATCAGTCAATGTGATATAACCGGCTTTGCTTATATAGTTATCCCTTAGTAGAAGTGATTTTATACTCTTGTGTGTTGCCTAAAAAATCATCCTACGACTTGCGCTTTGAATTCCATTGGTGGCTCCTTTGCTTCTTCGGAGTTCCTCCACTTCAGGACACCCAGCGCTATAACGCCAATTGACAAAACGGCATTGAGCAGCATGGCATTGTTGACAAAGTTTAGTTGCATTGTCAGGTTTTCAAGCTTCCCGATTTCATTGGCAGTCGCTTTGCCGCTTTGAACAAGCTTTGCGTAATCTGAAATTTCCTTTTCCATTGTCGGGACGTGGAATGTGGTGCCATAGGTGACAATGAGGCTTGCAAGCAGGAGCGCAAAGAACGGCAGGTATACATGGAGCGCCTTTGACTTGTATTTTGCCTTTGAAACTCTCCATGTGAGCAAGCAGGCAAAGACGAAGCCCAAAATGAGAGTTATGTGGCTCAGGTAAAACACAGTCATCTGGGTTGCGTTATCAAGTGCCTCAACGCTGCTGAAGATCGCCTTAAACCCTAGAAGGTTCAGGACGACACCCTCCTTGTTAAGGCCTGCTGTTCCCACAAGGTTCCATCCAAGCCCAAGGGGATCGGAAAGGGAAGAAAGTGTTTGCCACGCCCCTCCAAGGAAGGCCATCCAATTGTGGTTGAGATGAATTGCAATCCCATATGGGACCATGCTTACGGCATAAAGAGTGCCGTAGTTTGTCCACTCGTCTTTCTTTGAGCTCATTATTGTGTTGCCAATCAGAAGCGCCAGAAGGGCTATGAACGCGGTTGATACAGGGTTCTTTGCTGTGGTAAGGAACATTATGTAGGTTATCCCGCCGAAAAGCCAGCCATTGAAGAAAGACGGCCAATTCTCAAGAGTTTTTATTTTGAGCCGTTTTGCCAGTTTAGCAACGGCAATCATAATAGCAACAAAGCCAAGCCATTTTATCCCGGCGTCTATTGCAAAGAAACCCATGCCAGTCCCCAATGCAAACGATATTATTGCCCCTCCTGCTGCGGCGGCAGCGAACGTAGCGATGCTTGCAGAGCTTGCCGCTATGAGAATGGCAACGAGATTGACAATCATTATGGAGCTTGACAATGTGAAAATACCAAGAACAGTGCTTCCAACCATGGCTCCGGAGAATATGTGCCTCCACTGGTTTTCCTTTTTCCCGATAAAGTATGATATGCCGCCAAGGGCAATCGCATTAATCAGCAAAAGTGCGTATATCGCCCGTTCTTTGCCAAGCCCGATAAAGCCTGCTGCGCCAGAGTATCCTAGGGCGAAAGTCACTA
>JACRMZ010000117.1 GCA_016219455.1 Candidatus Aenigmatarchaeota archaeon | reverse complement strand
ATTTCATGGCGATTATGGAGTGCCCAAAGGCGACGCCGTAATTCCTTTTTATTGTCGAGTCTGAAAGATCGCGCTGAAATCTTGAAAGCTGAAGGCGCGGTGAGATGAATGAAAGCATTGAGTTTGAAAGCTCGAAGTTCCCTTCAGCGTTTTCAAAGTCGATGGGGTTTATTTTGTGAGGCATTGTAGAAGACCCGACTTCGCTATTCACTTTCCGGACCTTCAGGTAACCAATTGAGCAATAGAGCCATGCGTTCTTAGACAGGTCAAGGCAAATTGAATTTATACTCCTGACGCAGTCAAGTATTTCCGAGATGCCGTCGTGTGGCGCTATCTGCGTGCTCATCGGGCAGAACTCAAGACCAAAAGACTCAACGAACCTTTTGCAGAAGCTTTCCCAGTCTTTTTTGGGGTATGCTGCGAAGAAAGCGTTGTAGTTGCCAGTAGCCCCTGAAAACTTTGCCCCAGATTTGAGTGAAAAGAGCTTCTCTGACACTTTCCGCAGCCTGAATGAATAATTTGCCAACTCCTTCCCAAGGGTTGTTGGGGATGCTGGCTGGCCATGCGTCCTGGAAAGCATTGCAATATCCCTGTAATCGTATGCCATGGATGAAAGGGCCCCAATTATATCCATTGCGCATGGAATAATAACGGAGCGCAAGGCGTTGTTTATTGAAATCCCAAACGCAATTGAGTTCACGTCCTCGGAGGTGAGGCAGAAATGGACGTACTCGGCGGAGTTTTTCGGCACGCGTTGCCTGAGAAAAACCTCGACTGCCTTTATGTCGTGGTTAAGGGACTCCTCAAGCTCTTTGATGCGTTCGGCATCCTTTTCTGAAAATCTTTTGAAGATATCCATTACCTTCCGTTTTTCTGCCACAGCCAGTTTCACACCCAGAAAATCGGAAAGGGCTACGAGATATTTTGTCTCCACTTCAACCCTGTTTTTAATAAGCGCGAATTCTGAAAAGTTGCCTGAAAGGTCACCGACAATCTTCTGATACCTTCCGTCAACCGGAGAGACTGATTTAAGGCTCATCTTACCAGAGTCTCCTCCCGTGATGGGCCGACTGACAGCATTGAAATTTTGCATCCAATAAGGGCTTCAATGTAATCCACAAATTCCCTCAGGCCGCGCGGCAATGATTGGAAGCCTTTTTTGGCGGCGTTTTTCCAGTCGCCGGGATTCTCCCATCCTTCGACTTCCTCATAGATGGGTTTTGCAGTCTCCGCCGTTGCCGAGCTGAACCGCTTCACTTTGCCTTCACTCGTCTCGTATTCAATGCAGACCTTTATTTTTCCCATTCCTCCAAGCACATCAGCCTTCATTAGCGCAATTTCCTTAAACCCGTTGACCAGCGAAGAATACCTTACCATTGGGGCATCAAACCACCCCACTCTTCTCGGGCGCCCTGTAGTCGTCCCGTATTCGGCACCGCGTTCCCTTATCAGTTCCCCGGTTTTCCCATGGATTTCCGTCGGAAACGGGCCCTCGCCTACACGGGTGCAGTATGCTTTTGCTATCCCGATGCATTTTGTTATCTTCATTGGCGGGACGCCTGTTCCCGTGCAGGCGCCGCCTGAGCAGGAGCTTGATGATGTCACATACGGGTAAGTCCCAAAGTCAACGTCAAGAAGGGACCCCTGTGCGCCTTCAAAAATCACTTTTTTCCCCTCATCTAGCTGCGTGTTCAGGTCCCCGATTATATGATGCACAAAAGGCTTTATTTTTTTGGCGATGCCGGAATATTTTTTGAAGACAGAATCAGCCGTATCGTTGTATTCTGAGTTGTAAAGTTTCAGGGACTCGCGTTTCCTTTCAACTTCCATTGCCAGCCTTTTCATGAGCCTTTCGTCATCGATAAAGTCGCACATGCGTATCCCATGCCGGGATATTTTGTCAGCGTACGCCGGGCCGATGCCCTTTTTAGTCGTTCCCACTTTCCTTGCGCTCTCTTCGGCCGCGTCCATCGCTTTGTGGAAGTCAAAGATCACGTGGCATAGCGGGCTTATGGAAATGTTGGGGGTTATGCCGTCCTTCTTCAGCGTATCAAGCTCCTCAAGGAACTCCTCCGGGTCGAACACGACGCCGTTTCCAATGTAGCATTTCTTCCCCCAGATGGCCCCGGATGGGATGAGATGGAGCTTGAATTTTTTGTTTCCCGTGACAACGGTGTGGCCTGCGTTGGCGCCACCCTGGTAACGCACGATGGAATCTGCGTCCTGGGAAAGATAATCCACAATCTTGCCCTTCCCCTCGTCCCCAAACTGCGCACCGACGATGACTATGCCAGGCATGATAAGAATTCTTGATGAAAGGATATTATCGATAGTAGAAGAACCTTTAGTGAACTTAACAAAACGAAAGCTTCCCATCAGGTTAAATATATTTGTAAATAGTTACAATTATGAAACCAAAGAGGCTCTGGGGCGTAATGGGCAAGATGGGCTCCGGCAAGGATGCAGTCACAGATTACCTTCAGGATCAGGGATGGAATGAGATAGGGATGGGCGACATAATAAGGTCAATCGCAGCCGAGCGTGGCATTGAACCGGCGCGAGACAACCTCGACAAGATACAGAACGAATATGCGGAAAAGTATGGAAAGGGATTTTTGGGAAAAATTGTCTGCGACAAAATAAAGGAGTCTGAGTACGAAAATATCGTTGTCAACGGCCTGAGGAGGCCGGAGGATGTTTTGGAACTTGAGAAAGAGTACGATGTGCTTTTCATAGGAGTGGACGCCGATCCTGAGATACGGTTTGAAAGGATGGCAAAGCGCGGCCGTGTCGGCGACCCGAAGACCTACGATGATTTCCTCAGGATGGATGAAAACCAGAACCGGATATTTGGAATAGATGAGGCATTTGGGAAAACAGACGTTGTCATTTACAACAACGGGTCGCTGGAGAACCTCAGGAAAAAAGTGGACAAGCTCCTAAACGGCTAAGTTATTTTATCAGCGTGATGTCATGGGGAAGGCCTTCCTTCTGGCTTGCTGAAGTTATCTTTTCAAACTCGGCCTTTTCGCGCAGCTCTTTGAGCGTCGTTGCGCCGCAATAGCTCATTCCGCTGCGCAGCCCCCCTACAAGCTGGTAAAGGACTTCCCTTGCATATCCTCTGTATGGGACTATGCCTTCAACACCCTCAGGGACTGCTTCCCTCAGGTCTTCCTCGCTTTTCTTGTCCCGCTCTGCCCTGCCCATTGATGCCCCAAGGCTTGCCATGCCGCGCGTTATCTTGTATTTGGCGCCGTTCCTGATGACTGTGAAACCCGGGCTTTCTTCCGTTCCACCCAAAAGGCTTCCTATCATCACCGTGGAAGCGCCTGCAGCAAGCGCTTTGGTTATGTCTCCCGATGTCCGTATGCCGCCATCTGCTATTATCGGGACGTTAAGCTCTTTTCCGGCTTCGGAGCAGTCGAAAATCGCGCTGAGTTGGGGAACGCCGCATCCAGTAACAATCCTGGTTATGCATATGGAACCTGAGCCGACACCGACTTTCACAGCGTCCGCACCAGCCGATGCGAGGTCTTCCACTCCTTCCCGCGTCGCCACATTGCCTGCAATGACATCGACATCCCCAAACTCCTTTTTCACGGACCTCAGTGCGTTTATGGCATTATCGGAATGCCCGTGTGCGATATCAAGCACGAGGACGTCCACGCCAGCTTTCAATAGCGCCTCGGCGCGCTTTATGTAATCGCCTCTTACTCCAATGGCAGCGCCTACCATCAACCGGCCCTTTGGGTCTTTTGTCGAATGCGGGTAAAGGCTTCTGTTTTTTATATCCTTGCTAGTTATGAGGCCGCGGAGCTTCCAGTTCTTGTCGACAATAGGAAGTTTCTCGACGCGGTTTTCCCTGAGGATCTTCTTCGCTTCCTCTATGCTAAGGCCAGGTTTGCCTACGACAAGCTGTTTTCTTGGCGTCATCAAATCAGAAATCTTCCTGTCAAGGTTGTCCTCGAACATCGTGTCCCTTCCGGTAAGTATCCCTAAAAGCTTGCCATTTTCTGTGACTAAAATCCCCTTGACGCCCTTTGCTTCCATGAACTCCTTTGCTTCCTTCAGCGTTTTGTTCTGCGGAAGGGTGTACGGATTTTCTATTATGACGCTTTCGATTCTCTTGACTTTTATCACTTCGCTGACCTGCTCTTCGACTGGGAGGAACCTGTGGATTATCCCGATGCCGCCTTCCCTTGCCATGGTGACTGACATCGTACCTTCAGTAACAGTATCCATGTTGGCGCTTACAATAGGAGTTGACAATGCGATGTTCTTTGTAAGCGAAGTCGTTGTGTCGACGTTCCGCCTGCTCTTTATCGACGACCTTTTTGGGACAAGATAAACATCATCGAACGTAAAACCAGTCTTTAGTTCCACAATATCCTCTATTAACATATGCGTTAATGGATTTAAGCTGCACTATTTGTCTTCAATTTCCTTCTTTGCCTTGAGGGGAAGGCCGGATTCCCTGAGCCGTTTAAGGATGGACTCACGCGACGGATGCTTTGTTTCCTCATGCCCACGAAGGACCTTTTCTATCTCGTCGCGCGTTTTGCCGCATTTTTGGCAGCCCTCCAGTGCCTCATAGCTTTCTTCGGAATAGAGAGTGACGCTTCCGCCTGCCCTGCTCCGTGAGAGGGATTTCCTCTTCAGTGCGGGGTTGTGAAGCACGCGTATCTCAGCGCTGTCGCATATGGGGCACTTTATTTTTTGCTCATCAGACAAAGTATCTCCTCTTCTCGACAAATCCTTCAAGCACGTCTTTTTGGCCGTCACGGTATTCTACGCGATTGGACTCAATGAGGCGCTTGAGCTCAGTGATGTTTGACGCCTGCCATCGCTGCCCGTTTGCAAATATCTCGTCTTTGCAGATTATGCGCACATCAGGCCTGCCGTGTGATTTCCCAATTACATCTCTTGCAATTGAAAGGGTTATGAGATTCACATCCTTCTGCATGCAGTAGCGGGCAATGAGGGCTTCCTCGATTGCAAGGTCGATATTTTTTGCCTGGGATATCACTGTGAACCTCCTGCCGTTTACATGGCCGGGCTTTTTTGAAACCACAGCTTCAATTCCGCCAAGTTTTCCCGCAAGCTCAACTGCGGCCCGTTCCATGATAACCATCTGCCCCTTCGATTTTTCATCCAAGTCTGCGTCAGATTCCAGAAAATCAGCAGCGCTTTTTACTGCAAGCACCCTTCCGGGCCTGTGGACATATGAGGCGTGCTCGCATGCCAGAAGGAACTCTGGATTTTCAAAGTCAGACTCGCACAGCGCGACAACATGCTTCATCGCAGCGCCGAGTGCTGGAAGGAACGAGCCGAAAACGGCAATGACAGGCTTTGCGCCGCAGACTGCCTTGAGCAGCGGGTCTGACCATTCTTTTTTGAAATAGAAAGCGTATTTTGCCCGGCCGTAGCCGAAGTCCAGCCCACCGTCAACCCAGTTCCCGTTGCCCGAATCCCTCCTGAGAAGCTCCATGATAAGTAATCAGTGCGGGTTAATAAAAGGCTTAAAATACCTGCCTGCAGAATCTCTCTCCATGAAAGTGTCAGTAATTTCCCAGGGAAAGAAAACCGAGTTCAACGGCTCTGCGGAGACGATACTCGATGTGCTTTCAGGGATGGGTGTCAACAGGGAAACCGTTATTGTGAGGAAGGGGAGAAGCGTCGTTCCCGCGGAAGAGCCAATAGCCGACGGGGATGAGATAGAGCTGATAAAAATCTTCAGTGGTGGGTAATGAAAACCCTTGAGATTATAAGGAAAAACAGCATCTCCCTTGACATGAACAGGGGGCAATGCTTCATGATTGACAACGCGCTCATTGAAAGGGAGGTGCGTTACGCCAACGTTTCAGGAAAAGACACAATCTTGGAGATTGGTTCTGGCGTCGGAAACCTCACTGAAGCGCTTTGTGCTAGCGCAAAAAAAGTGATTGCAATAGAGAAAGACCCGAAGCTTTGCAGCATCCTTAAATCACACAATTTCCCAAATGCCGAAGTCATCCAAGGGGATGCGCTAAAAATAACCATCCCGGAATTTGACAAATGCGTCAGCAACATACCGTACGAGATATCTTCCGGCATCACAGAAATGCTTCTTAGGCGCGGGAAGCTTTCAGTCATCTGCTACCAGAGGGAGTTCGCCATCCGGCTAATTGCCAAACCATCATCAAAGGACTACAGCAGGCTATCTGTCATTTCATCGTTTTTTTCCGACGCAGAGATACTTGAGAACGTTCCCAGGGGAGTTTTCTACCCTTCCCCCGATGTGGACTCTTCGCTGGTGCTTCTTTCCCCTAAAAAGCCGGCCTTCAAAGCTGACGGGTCGTTCTGGAATCTTGTGAAAGCGCTCTTCATGCACAAGAACCAGACTGTCCGCAACTCCCTTGTACACTCGGCAAAGTTTTTGGGGCTGGAAAAAAGCGCGCTTAAGCCGTTGTCAGGAGGCGTTTTTGACAAGTTTGTCATTGACTGCGGCATCAGGGATTTTTGTGCCGTATGGGAAAAGGCATTTAAAAAAAATCAACCCTGAGAAAAATCTTTCAATATCCTTTCAACGTCTTTCCATCTAGCGCCCTTTCTGACTATTTTCGCCTGGGACATTTCGATTATCGTCGACTCTTTTCCGTGGGGGCATCTGCCCTTTATCACGAGACTGACTTTGCCGCGGATGGCCCTGGCTATGCTCTTATCGCTTTTTGCAGAGCGCGCTCCGGAAGGGTTGGCTGAAGTGGATGTTATTGGCCTTCCAAACCGCTTCACTATGGACAAGCACGCCTCACTTGAGGGGATCCTTATGCCGACTATAT
>JACRMZ010000112.1 GCA_016219455.1 Candidatus Aenigmatarchaeota archaeon | reverse complement strand
GGTATGAGTATGTTTTTTCCGTCGTGGAGATTGAGCTGTATTTTTCCCCCTTTGACAGATGTCTTGCCTTCAATCCTGCAGAGCTTCTTGTCAGCTTCCTTCCTATCTATCTCAATAACTGAAAGGACGTCCTTTGATGGCACGACTCGGTAATGCTTGTGTATGGCCTCAAATGAAATGACGTCGAAAAGACCCACAGGATATGCGTAATCCTTGACAACACTGCCGTCTATCTTGACGAAACCTTTCTTGATTATTGTCTGCGCCTCCTTGCCTGTGTTGGCCATGTTTAGCGCATCCCTTATTATCATCTGGAGCGGTATGCATCGGTCCTTCTTGTGGGGGCCAGGCGACGGGGAAGTGGACCATCTCCATTTCCGCTTGATGTGGATGAACGCCTTGGGCTTTGCGATGGACTTTATGTGGCTCATAACCTTTTCACCTAAAGCTCTCTTTAGCCTCCTTCAGTTTGAAAACGTTAGCGAAAAGTCCCATAACTTATCTGTACTCCTTGTGCGTCTTTTGGATGTGCTGGCCGACTTCTGTCTTTGATGTGAACGTTGATTTGCATACTGGGCATCTGAATTCGCTTTTGCATGTTTTTATGGACTTTTTTGCCTTCTCCGGCTTTTCCTGCTTTACCATAGTTTCGGCTTTCACTGTTTCCTTTGGCTGGATGGCAGCTTCGCCTGTAATAGTTATCTTTCCTCCGGACCTCTTGACTATCGCCTGCCTTTCCTTGTCTTCCATGTTCGCCTCTATTATCTGGAGGTTTGATGGATGGAACGGGACCAAAACCTCGGTGCCGTCGACTTTCTTTCTTGCAATCTTTTCGATACGGACTTTGTAATTCTTGAGGTCAACGTCCTTGACGTTTCCCATCAGCCCGAAAAACTCCCCGCGCATCACCTTTACCTTGTCACCTTTCCTTACGGCAAGGCTCCTTCTTCCGAACTCCTCCTTGAGCTTCTTGGACAAGTGCGCTGAGACGAGCTTCTGCCTTGTGTGAAGCGGCGCATCATACAGCGCCTTTCGTTGCTTTCTTGGAAGTATGCTTATCATAAACATCACACAATTATGCTTGCTATCTTACCTATCGTGGGGAATCTGTCGACAATCTCCTTGGCTATGGCGCCTTTTATCATCGTCCCCCTGGGCTCGTTGGATTCGTTTATCAGTACGGCAGCGTTGTCCTCGAATTTTATCCTTATCCCATTTGGCCGTCTCCACTCCTTTCGTTGCCTGACAATGACTGCAAGTGGCGTCTCGTCGCGTATCTTCGGGTCGCCCTTGAAAACAGCGCACATTACAATATCGCCGACTCCTGCCTTGCTTTGCCGGTTCTTCCTGCCTTTGTACCCGATAACTGCGTACATCCTGAGTATTTTGGCGCCTGAGTTGTCTATGCACACGAGCTTGGCCCGGTGGTTGAGGCATTTAGTTATTTTCGACCCAAGAGGCTTCATTCTTTGGCCCCCATCTTTTCGATGACAACGAAGCTTTTCGTTTTGCTAATCGGCCTGCACTCAGCTATGCGCACGAAGTCGCCCTTCTTTATGTCCATGCATGGGGGAACGTGGGCCGAGACTTTGGAGTGCTGCCTCATGTACCTCTCGTACTTTGGCAAGAACCTGTAGTAATCCCATCTTACGCGGGCAGTTGCCTGGCTCTGCGAGACGACGTTGCCTGTGTGTATCCTTCCCCTTACGGGCAGTGTCCCGTGGAACGGGCACTTCACGTCCTAGCATTCGCGCTCAGGCGCTTTTACATCAATCCCAATGTCTCTTGCTGTCATACCAATCACGTGCACATTACCATAAGCAGTAATGCTATGGGACTGTCAAGCTTTCGCAACAGCCGTGCACAGCTAACCCTCTTTAACGATGGGAGAGTATATAAAGCTTTTTGGGATGCAAAACAAATCTCCGACGGAAGCTACTTTGGATTTTGCATACGTTCCGCTTTGAATTTTGCCAATAGCGGCGGGAGTTCTTTGTAAAGCCACGAGCAGAATTTTGCGAACTCTTCGGCTTCGTTTCTCACATAATCAAGGATTTTTCCGTATTCGCTGTTGGAATACCATACTGGAATAAGCCTTCCATCATGCGGCTTTCCAGTCAGCTTATCAAGTCCTGAGCCAATGAACGCGCCCTTGTTCATCATGACGCCGCATGACCTGAGGTCTATAAACGGCCTGTTGAGGATATCGACTCTCTCGATGTTATGGACACGGCATCTTTCAATGAAGAAGTTGTGCTCAAACCCAAGGTTGTAGCCGACTGGCACAAACGAAAACACATTTTCAGACGTTATCTTGGACCGCTTGATGAATTCCTGGATTATTTCCTTCTCGCTGCTTTCCCACTCTTTGAGTATCGTCAGCTCCTCAAGCGGCCTTGAAGTCAGCGCATCAAGCTTCATGAACTGTATTGTTATTATCTTCTCTGACTTTGGGTCAAGTCCAGTGGTCTCTATGTCAAGATAAAAGTTCGGCATGATTACCAGTTATTCCGGAGATATTTAACCGCTACGAAAGCAGCGCGCCCAAAAGGACAAGCAATAGTGTCAGTACAAGAGAGACCCATCCTGTGATTATGAACTTCAGCCTTGCCCCTTCGAGTGGCCCAAGGCGCTCCTTTGTCCCTGCGGCTTCACCCAACCCGACGTGGGCAAAGGCGAGTGCGAGAACAGCAATGGCGATGATTATTTTGGCCAGCACAAAATAACCGGGGTAGGAGAAATAGAATCCCGGAGACAGAAGCTCCGATGGCAGGAACCCCTTATTTACGACATTTATCAACCCCGTAACAATTGCAAAATAAAGCGCCATCCTCATTACAGGAGCAGACGCACGCCCAAGCCGCTTCAGCGCATCGACGTTTTCCTCTGTCCGCGGGGGAAGGCGGTTCATTGCAATGATAAGGACCATGCCGCCCAGCCATACTGCCGCAGCGACATAGTGGACCCACTTCACAAAGACAGTGAAAAAGTACATAACTAGTAAAGTATAGGATGGAATTCCTGGCTGTATGGAAGCTCAATGGACCGGACTTCGCCAAGGTCCTCAATGCCATTCACTTTTATGAGCTTGTCAGAGACTGTGTAAAGGTAGTCGCCAATGTACAATGACCGCTTGACGGAGTAGGGGCCGTAGAAGTAATATTCAATGCTTTGGTTGTCAGGGATGTGTGTTATCCTTCCGCGCAGCGTTATCCCATTTGATACATCGAAAACGTATGCGCCCTGCCAGGAGTATTTGTAATCGCCCTCTGAAAGGAGAATAGGTATCACCAGAACCCCCTTGGATCTGGCAAGCAAAAACGCCTTGTGGTCATATAGCGCCTCGGAGTGCGTTCCCCGTTTCCCTATTTCGTATTTTGACACTTCTTTAGGGTTTGCAGGGTCGCTTACATCAAACAACCCGATTTTGACGCCTTGCACCAACGATCCTTCCACTTCTTTCCCAACACCTATTATGTGGTTTTCGTCGTATGGGTGGAGGTAGTCTGAGAATCCCGGTATCTTAAGTTCCCCTGCTATTTTCGGCTCTGCCGGGTTTGAAAGGTCTATTGCAAAAAGCGGGTCAACCTGGCGGAATGTCACGAGGTAAGCCCTGCTTCCCATGAAACGGGCGGAATAAATCCGTTCGTTTGGCGCAAGGTTTTCGAGCTTTCCGATTACTTCAAGGTTATTGTTGAGGACGAAGAGATGATTGTACATGTCAGGCTCCCTTGCGATTGGCTCAGTTATGGGAGGCTCGCGGATAACAGGATTCTCACCGGCAGCAAGTTGGCTTGATGACGTTTCTATTTTTATCCCGTTCCCCTCGACAACTATTGATATGTCCGCGTCTGACTGGAAATCAAGGGTTTTCGCAGCCGCCTTTCCGGCAGGCCCGGAGCTTCTTGCAAGTGAAATTAGGCCAAAATTCATATTGTTCGTTGTTGTCGCAATCCTGAAATTATCATTGAATTCGTCCATTGAGAACTGGTTGAGCACGTAACCTGGAACAAGCCCCTGTGACTTGAAGTCTATCCTCCCCTGGCTTATGGAGAATTTATTTATTATGGTTTTTTGGGAGTCTTTGGACATTGAAGCATATAGGGAATTGTATTTTTCCTGGTATGCTTTGTTCCACGCATCCCCATCGTCAAGCGTTTCAACGTACCTCTGTACAATCTCGCCTGTCTTTTGCTCCTTTTCCCACGATTCCCCTGAAAGGGCGCGGATTTCCGCCCTGACAGACGATGGAAGAGACGGCATAAGAATCTCTTCAAAGGCGCGCTTTTGCAGCTCCAGATAGTCAAAGTACTTCTGTGATGTGAGGTAGATATTCTCCTCTGACGCGTAAATCGCACTTGTGGAGCCTGTGAGCAATGTCTTGCTCTTCAGGGAGTTTTGGTTTACATTGATGGATATTATTTCCGTGAACTGGTACGAACTGTCAGCATCAGTGAAATGGTAAACTTCATCAGGCAAGACATCGTCCCTGACGCCATTTGCTATTATTGCCGGGAGTTCAAGCTTTTCGCTGTTGACTGGTGCGTTTGCAACAGCATAGACAAATTCTCCCACCATCCGCGAGTTTACAATATATCCGTCAAAAGTGATGTTTGTCTTGAGCTCAAGTGACGAGCCGTCATAAACATAGATGAATGATTTTGGGCGGAAGAACACAGGTGCAAAGAGCCGCTTTTCGTCCATCTCCCGGAACACCGGATATTCGTATCGTACAGTACCAAACACAACAATCTTGCCGCCATTTATGTAAATTCCGCCTATGGACTGGTTGACTTCCATGGTTGATGATATTTTTGCAGATTCTGGAGGAAATGCGTCAGCGATGACTATCCTTTCGTTACTGACTGTGAATATCCGTTTCCCGTCAGTTTTTACAATATCCGCTTCATCAACGCCTTCCACCTGGACGTTTGTCTGGGAATATTCAGGCGTGTTATCAGAAGAGGATTCGGCCAACGCTTTGGCAGTCCCGTAGCCGCTTTGCACGTCACCTACGAACTCTTTTATTTCCTGCATTGAAGAGAATTTTTTTATTCCTGCATCGTCGTTGGCGGCAAAGAACAGGGAAAGTCCCCATGTCACCAGCGACAATATTGTCAGCGCCCGCATTATCTGAGAAAAACTCAGCATAAAAGTAAGTTGTTTAAAGTAGCTTATATAGCGTTAAATCTGCCTTCCTGCAATTATAAGCTCCCCGCCATTCTTTCCCTCTCCGGCGCCCTTGCCTGCCTCCTTGCCGATTGTCATCTTCCCGCCACTCATGTACGCCCCCACCCATATCCCGGCCTTTCCGTGGATTTCTATCTCGCCGCCTTCCATCCGGTTCCCGGCAAGGTCGCCGGCATCGCCGTCGATTAAGATCTTGCCGCCGCGCATCCTTGCCCCTGTCCTGTCGCCGGAAGAGCCTTTGATGTTTATTGCGCCTGAAATCATCTCGTACCCAAGATACTTTCCGGCGTTGCCTGTTACAGAGACTTCCCGAAGGTCAAGCCGGTAGCAAAGGTAGTCAACGCCTTTTGCATGGACGTTTATGTGGGTGCTCTTGCACGCGTTTATTGCAGCTGAAACAAAAACCCCGATGAACGGGTCTTTGTGGTGCTTGTCAAGAATTTGGTTTATGTCATCGCTTGTGTGTGTTCCGTTCTCAAGCAGCCTTGCGGCAATTGAAAATGCGGCTTCTTCATCATCCTTTTCCATGGCAAGAAACTTCCCATATGCCAAGTCTAGCATATAATAGAGATTTGGAAACTGACATAAAAAGTTTATTCAAGCCACGTTCCGCAATGAGCTTAAATCGCCTGCCTAAGCTACCATCGGTGGACGCGTTTTTTTATCCTGTCCTCGGGGCGCAAGAGGAGTTCGTCGCCGTCGACATCCACATCGGCGTTAACCAGGCGGAAGCGGAAAACAGCCCCCGTTTTCTGGACGATTTTGCTCCCGCGCTCTGCCTTAACGGTTATGGTGTTCATCGTCTCGTTTTCCACTTCCCCTTCAATCCCGTTCTGGGACGTATTGCTTGAGGAGACGACAGTCACACGCAGCCCTATCAATTCGTGCTTCAGGATGTTTGAAGGCAGTATCATAAGCTAGATTACGCCCTTTACAACAAGCTGCTCGTTGGCGAACCCCATCTCAACTAGAAGTTCCCTGACCTTTGTGCAGTGGTTTCCCTGCAGCTCTATCATGCCGTCCTTGTATGTGCCGCCGCACGCAAGCTTCTGCTTCAGGTTTTTCGTAATATCCTTAGGGTTCATGTCGTCCGAAACGTTTGCGACAATCGTGAGGAATTTCCCGTACCTTCTCTTTGTAGCGTAAATCTCTATCTTCTTCTCTTCCTTTGCTATGGTCTCGCAGACGCACAGCTCTTTGGGCAGCCCGCACTTGTCGCAAACCGCTATACAAGTCCCCCCCTAGTGCTGAAAAACAGACTCATATTTTTCTCGATTTCATTTCTGTGAGAAGCCTTGCAATCGTTTTCTTCATTTCCCGGAGTTTGCCTGTGTTCTTAGGTGCAGCGCCTACGGAAATCTGCGCTTTCTCTTTGGCTATCTCAAGTCTCAGCTCTTCTATCTTCTTGGGCATGTCTTTTGGCGCCATCGCCGCCATTTCTTTCTTCCTTATGATAACCATGTTATTTTGCCTCTTCCTTTTTTTCTTCCGGTTTTTCGAGATTGATGCCCTGCATAGCTTCAAGCCGAAGCTGCGATCTCTCCTTCATTATCTTTACCTTTATGCCGATTGTCCCGGCTTTCATGTTTGCCGTGGCCTGGGCGCTGTCAACCATCTCCTGTGCAATGTCGCCGCAGTGCTTCAGGTAGCCTTCAGTGAACCTGTCCCTGCGGGCCTTGGCTGAGCCCATCTTTCCGGACATCAGTATCTCAACGCCGACTGCGCCGCTTTCCATAATCCGTTTGACCATGACATTCCCTATCCGCTTGTGGCTGATGTTCATCTCGAGTGCGCGCGCGATTTCGCCTGCAACAATGTTGGCGTCAAGGTCCGGCGACTCCACCTGCTGGACATCAAGCTGCGGGTTCTCGAATCCGAACTGCTTCTCAAGTTTTGTCGTCATCTCCTTTATTTTAGAGCCGCCCCTGCCGATTATCAGGCCGGGCTTGGATGCAAAAACAAGTATCCTCATCCCCATCGGAGTCCTCCTTATTGTCGAATGCGAGTAACCGGCACGCTTGAACTCTTCCCCAAGGAAGCCTTCTACCTCGCTCATCCGTATCATTTTCTTAAGGAACTTCATGTCGCTGTCCATTCAATCACTTCTTCCCCTTCTTTGCCGCCTTCTTGGCGGGCTTTTTCACTTCCTTTTTGGCCGGTTTTGCCGCCTTCTTGGGAGCGGCCTTCTTTTTAGGCACTTCTTTTTTCTGAGGCTTTTCCTCCTTTGCAACCATCACTTCCGCTTTCATCTCGATTTCCCTTGCCCCTTCTTCTATGGCCTTCTGGAGCTCTTCCTTCACTTCCTGAGTCACTTTTGGCTCAGGCTGCTTTATTGAAACTCCGCCTTTGAGCGGCTCTAGTATGATCTTTACATGGGTGTTTTTCATCTCTGTGCCGAAATCACGCCTTCTTTTTCCGCGCATCCTCCGCGGTCCCTTGTCTGCGACTGCAAGCCGCACACGGAGCTCGCCGTCAATTCCCTTGACATCGGCGTTGTTCTTTGCCGACTCGAGGACTTCGAGTATGTATTTTGCGGATTTTGTGAAGTGTTTTCCGTTTATGCTTTCATTTTCATTTGCAAGCCCGTTGAGGAATCTTTGCGCCTTATCAAACTTCATCCCGGCTATTTTCCTGCAGACAATCTTGCTGCTCTTGTAGCTTATCGGCAGGCCTATCCCGGCGGCCTTTATGTTTCCTTCAACGGGGTAGCCAATCATGGAAATCACTTCAGCGGTATGAACTTCGATGACTTCGTTGCGCCAAAGCCTGGTGCGGAGTGCTTTATGTCCCTCCTTGTCATCGAGAATTCCCCGAGATAATGGCCCAGCATCTCAGGCGTCACATCGACTACGATAAACTCTTTGCCGTTGTAGACGCCGAACTTCTTGCCGACCATTTCCGGTATGATAATCATGTCCCTGCAATGCGTTTTGATGAAGTCTTCGCCCGACCTCATGCATTCCATGAGTTTCTTCTGCTGCTCAGTGAGGCCGCGCTTGATGCTCCTGCGGATCCTGCTGTTTACGAGTTTCGAATATTCTTCGATGCTCATTTTCTTCAGGTCGTCTATGGCCTTCCCCTTGAAATTGTATTTTGTTGCCATAAGCCTTTTCACCTTACCTCTTCTTCCCCGTCCTCCTTGCTGCAATGCTTCCTACCTTTGCCCCTGGAGGCGCTGTCCTCTTGACTGTCTTTGGCCAGCCAGGCCTGTTCTTGCCGCCAAATGGATGGTCGTATGCGTTCATCCTGCTTCCGGAGCTTGCCGGGAACAGTTTTCCTTTGGACCGCATGTCAAACCATTTCTTGCTTGCCTTCACGAACGGCTTGTCCGTCCGGCCGCCGCCTGCCGCTGTCCCAATCATGGCTTTGCACAGCGGGTTGAATGCGCGCGTCTTTTTTGAAGGCAGCATGACTATGCACCTGTTTGCATCTTTATTGACAATGAATCCGAAGTTGCCCGATGCGCGTATGAACTTCCCATTGTCGCCAGGGAAGCCTTCTATGTTGAAAATAGGAATGCCTTCAGGAATGTCAGAAAGTGAGAAAATATTGCCTTGCTTTATGGGGCCGTCGTCTGCTTTTACCCATTGGCCCGTTTTGACCCCTTCAGGCGGGATTATCCACTTCTCGTTGCCGTTCTTCTCGCGCACTAATGCAAGGGGGGTAGTGCGCTCCGGCGAGTGTATTATGTCCATGACTTTTGCCGTGCCTTCCCAGTATTCGGGCTTGCCTATTGAGCGGTGAGAAGGAAAGCGGAATCTCCTGCTATGCCCCTTCACCCGTGATCTCGTTCGCTTTCCCATACGTCACCTTTGAATCCCATTAATCATATATATAATGCTCACAGCATTCCCATCTTCGTCGCTATCTCAAGGGCGCTATTGTCCTTGGAAAGCCGCACAAACGCCTTTTTCCTCCCTTTCCTGTCTATCAGTACGCGGACTTGCTCCACCTTCACTGCAAATGCCTTCTCGACTGCCCATTTGACCTGGGTCTTCGTTGCCTTCTCTGAGACCATGAAAACGAGCTTGTTGTCCGATTCCACCAGCCCAATGCTTTTTTCACTCAGGTGCGGGAATTTAAGAACAGTCCATGGGTCCATGCTAATCACACCTTTTCACGCTGTTTCCTGCATTGTCAAACATGCCCTGATATTTGGCATCGTTGGTTGTGGAAACGCATCCATCAGAAAAATAAACAACATTGCCTATGACCTGATTTGACTTTTTGATAGTCGCTGCTACGGCATCGCAAATATTGCCTTCGTGCCTTACCGGGCTGATTGCCTCATATTCAACTTCAAAATCGCCGCCAAAACTCCCCCTTATTGCGTTGTCCAATTCTGCGCGCATTTTTTCAATCCTTTTGTTGTTCATAATCATTCTTCCTCAAACGTGTAAACTTCCAGAAGCCGATTCACAGCTTCCCTATATTTTTTATCAATTGGCAAACTGAATTCACCAGGTCCGACAGTGATAAATTTACAGCCGTTTTCTATGTCTTCTCGCGTATATGACGTACACCAACTGTGACCATCATGCTCGCATTCTCCATACCACGGAATTCTCACGTCTATTTTATTTTCCCGCCCTATCTTGTTTATGACATCCAATTTCTCCTCTGCAAAATCCAGCTGAGCCCCTTCATCAACAACTATGATGCTCCTTGTGAAACCGGAATTGCTGGAAATCATTTTTTTGACTGCTGAAAAAGATGCGTTTTTTGGAACATAAAGAAAAG
>JACRMZ010000121.1 GCA_016219455.1 Candidatus Aenigmatarchaeota archaeon | reverse complement strand
AGTTGTCACCAGCACATCAACCCAGCCGCTCCTGACAATTTCAATGAGGCAGTCCTTCATGCCGCCGGGGACCATCGCCCCATAAACGCTCATCATCTTGAAGCATTCTTTGTCGCGTATCATGCGCTCCCAGACATCTGTTGCCATTGCCAACTTGCGGGCGCCAAACCCCATCCCTGAGAATTGCTCTATTGCTTCATTCACTGTAAGCTTTCTAGGCTTGAAGTGGCGGACAGATTTTCCTGGAACCTTTGTCCCGAAATTCTGGAAATGGCTCTTCATAGCAAACACTCGCAGGATAGGTTGAAAAGCATTGATTGGCCAAAAAGCCTCCCAAAGAGGGCAAACGCTTAAATACGTTAACCATTTTATAGTAGGAACAGGTGTTGCTATGGATGAGTATGAAAACGGTGAGATGGACAACATAGTTGAAGCCCCGTATGAGCGGGGGTTCTTGGACAAGGCAATGGGAAAACTCAAAGGAAACAGCAAAAAGAAGAAGTTTGCGCGGGGATTCATATACGGACACGGTTCTACAGGATATGCCATAGAAACTGTTGCCAGGCTAATATCAAAACGGGAAACAAGAGATGAAAATTACTTTACGCCAGCTCCTGCTTTCCTTGAAAACGACGGCAGCAACTCGTACAAAGCTGGTATGGCTTTGGGCATGATATCAAACATACCTTTAGGATACTTCACATTGGGGCTATCAGCCGCAGCGCCGCACATCGCCGGTTTCGCAAACCGGATACACAGGAAGATAAAGAAAGGCAAAAAGGACGGGAGGTATTGACATGGACTACTTTGAGAAGGATTTTTTCGGGGACGATATAATCTACAAGCCCACAAAGAAAGGGGCGTCAAAAAGCAAAAAGTATATTGAGCGTTCGATTGACGACATGATTGGCTACGTGAAAAAGTGGGAGAAAACAGGAAAGAAACGTGGCATCGACTTCAACGGAAAACTTACGATAATGAGGAATGATGACGCTGACTTTGATCTTAGGCTTGAGGAATACAGGCATAAGGCAACGGCGTTCAACAAGATTGAATATGGCGCAATAAACTATGTCGGTGCGGGCGCTACGCTTGGAACTGCTCTGGCATTTGGCCCTGTGGGGCTTGGTGTCATTGGAGGCTGGCTTGTTGGTGCAAAGCTTGATGCCAGGCGCCAAAAGAACAGGATACGCAGGGCAAACAAAGTGTTTGAAAAGCTTCAGGTTCAGTAACCCGCCTCTATACACATTCTGGAAGCGCGCTTTTGAGTTAAAGTTAGTTGGCTTTGACTTGAAAGAATACGAGAAGAAGGCAAAGAATTTAATCAGCGGCTGGTGCGGTTGATTTTCCTGTAAGTGCCGAAGAACCTTTCAAAATATCGCTTTTCGGCTTACGGATGAAGTGCGCTTCCCTGAGATTGTACTGTTGTAAATGGGACATTCATAACGCGCGCGTTACTTTCTGGATACTATCATCCTTCTTCCGGCTATTTCCCAGTAATTTACCTGATCGCCTTCAACAAACGTCCCTTTCATGTCTTCCGGTACCGGGATATCCGAAGTCTCAAAAGTCTCCATATCCATTATCTGGACATGGTCCCCCATGAACGAAATCACCTGCGCCACTTTCTTCTCTATTAACGGGACCTCGACTGCCGCATGCCCTGGAGCCAGCATCTCCCTCTTCTTGTTGTCGAAAACGCCAACACCTACCAAACGCACCTTGAGGTGGCCGTGCTTGCCTGGAGCGCTTGTCTGTATAGATACGACTTTGCAGGGCTCGCCATCAATCATGAGATACCTTCCCTCTTTGGCGTGCTTTATTTCTATTATTTCCCCCATTTTATCACTCTGTCTTCCTTCCCACAAGCTTTATGTCCTTGTCCTGGATTGTTGCTCTGCCGGCATGCCTTGATGCAGCAACGGCGTCCTTTGCCAAGTCGGCTGCTATCTCCTCTATAGCGTCCCTGAGCGCTTCGGCCGCGTCAGAGGACACTCTGTGTACTCCTGATTTTTTGGCTATCCTCTTCACAGGTGCAAGCGGTAAAACTGCCATAGACATCTCATTCTCTTGGCTGCTTAAATACCTTTTTCCCCCCCAAAGAAAGTTATTTATAGGGTTTTCACGAAACGTATCCGATGGAAAGGGATTATGATATCATAGTCGCAGGCGGCGGATTGTCCGGCCTGGTTGCCGCGACGACTGCGGCACATGTGGCAAAGCAGAAACTAAGGATACTTGTGATAGACAGGAATCCCTCTGATGACCAGGGAAAGAAAACGGTGTCCGGCTGGGTTTGCGGCGATGCTGTCGGAGCGCATGGCCCGGACTATTTCAAAAAGTTCACAGGAATAAAATACGGGAAACCGGAGATAGAGCATTTTGTCAAGGGCGTTATCGCATACTCCCCTGACAGGGAAGCTTCGCTGAAGTTCACAGAAGACGGTTACATCCTGAACCGGAGGCTGATGCCCCAGAGGATGAAAAACGATGCCGAAAAACTCGGAGTCGAGTTCGTCAACGAAGCCCTTCTCCAGAGAGTCCTTGCTGACAACGGAATGGTTTACGGAGTTGAGGGGACAAAGGACGGCAAACCCTTCAGGAAAACCGCGAAGGTTGTGATAGATGCGACAGGCCAGGCTTCAGTACTAAGGGTAAACCTTCCAATAAAATCGTACATAGAAAAAACCATAGACAGGAACGACTTGGAAACTACGGGAAGGTACATAATGGAATTCGAGCATGCCAAGGAGGACATAACTTTCTTTGACCCCAACTACTGTGTCATTCATCTTGACAATATACTGGCCCCTGGAGGCTACGCCTGGGTGTTCCCAAAGGGCCCAAACAAGGTAAATATTGGCCTTGGAGTGAACAAAACATGCCATGACGAAAGGAACAGGAAATTGGGGAAAAATCAGGACCTCAAGGGTCTCATTGACGAATATGTGAAACTCAATCCAGTCCTGAAAAATACCCGCCCGTCACAGGACCCTAACGACAAAGGCAACTCCTACGGAACATGGCAGGTGTCTGTAAGAAGGCAAAACGACTGCCTTGCTGCAAACGGCTATATGATCATCGGCGATGCGGCATGGATGGCAAAGCCCCTTGATGCCGGAGGGATGGGGCCGGCATTTTTCTCAGGGACAATTGCCGGGAAACGCGCCGCAGAAGCTGTCGAAGCCAACGACTCATCGGAAAAATTCCTCTGGAAGTACGCGCACGATTTCATGCTTGAACGTGGATTGAACACGCCGGGGATGGAAATATTCAGGCGGATGCTGCAAAAGATTGACAATAGCCAGTTGAACTACGGCACCAGGCACTTCCTTTCAAAGATGGACATGGATAAGATAACGCGCGGCGAGCATCCTGACTTCTCATCACTTGACAAGATAGAGATGATGATAAGGGGGGCGCTGAACATGAAGCTTGCAAAGGAAATGAAATATACAGCATCGAAAAACAAGTCCCTTTCAACGCTGTTCAAGAGTTACCCTGATACACCAGACAAATTCCCGGCGTGGCACAGCCTTGTAATGAAAGAGATGCAAGAGGCGTTCAAACGCTACCCATTCTAGGCGCAAAGCAGCCTTTTAAATGTGCCGCAACCAATTATCTGTTCATAGCGAGGTAGAGCAGCCTGGAGTGCTCGCAGGGCTCATAACCCTGAGGTCGGGTGGTTCAAATCCCCCCCTCGCTACCATTTATATATTTTAATAAAATTCAGTTCATGGCCGATTTGGTGTCGAGGCATACTGTAATAGGCGTGATAGATAACGAGTTGGATGCTGAAGAGTCGTTTGAAATAATGGAATCTTTCATAAATGGCGGGCGGGGCCAAGAAAATAATCTCTGTTGGAAAGGTTTTTATTGGTGGCGTTAAGGGGATATAACTTTACTGCGCCTTTGAAATGGCGCGGAAATACGTGAGCAAAAAGTTCGAAGAATACCTGTCTTCCTGCTATTAAAAGCCTGAAGACAACATTGGACTTCATTAATCTTCAAAGAATAGCGATAGTCACGCAGTGTACTGGAATGGCGGGAGATTTTTAGTTGACTTCTCGATGTACGGTTTCCTTGGGCTTCCAGTTTCTATGTTCCTGGCCTTCAATGCCTTCAGCATGAGATCCATCATAGCCTCATCGTTGTTGGCAAGCTCTAGGGCAGAACTCCAATAAACACGTTTTTCTTTCTGAAGCCTCTGGTATATTTTGTCCGCTAATTTGATGGCTTCCTTCTGCGTTCTGTCATCCATAACTATAGTTTAGAATAGAAAGTATTAATAGTTCACACTTTGTTAAATTTTAGATGCCTTCATAGAGAGGAAATTCCCTCGAAACCTCAAGAACTTCATTCTTTACGTGAATTTTTGCCTGGGTGTTTGCCGGGTCTTTGAGCAATCGTGATATCAAAGATCCTATGTGCTTCATCTCGCTTTCCCCCATTCCGCGGGCTGTTATGGCAGGCGTTCCAATCCGTATCCCGCTTGGGTCAAAGGGCTTTCGCTGGTCGTAGGGGATTACGTTCTTGTTGACTGTAATGTTGACTTCACCGAGCAGTTTTTCCGCCTGGGAGCCTGTCAACCCTATCTTTGTGACGTCTATTAGCATGAGATGGTTTTCTGTCCCGCCGCCGACTGGCTCAATCCCGTTTTCAATGAGCGAACTGGCAAGCGCCTTGGCGTTTTTAACAATCTGCCTCTGGTATTGCGAAAACTCACCAGTCATCGCAATCTTGAAGCAGACAGCCTTTGCAGCAATTATGTGCTCAAGAGGGCCGCCCTGGCAGCCCGGGAAAACAGCTTTATCCACCGCTTCCGAGTGCTCCTTCTTGGAAAGTATTATTGCGCCCCTCGGGCCGCGGAGCGTTTTGTGCGTCGTTGTCGTTGTGATGTCAGTGTAGGGCACGGAATCCTTGTGGTTCTTTGTTGCCACCAATCCTGCAATGTGCGCGATATCGGCAACATGAAACGCGCCGACTGCATCGGCAATTTCCCGGAACGCCTTGAAATCTATCTCCCACGGGTAAGCGGAAGCGCCTGAGACTATGATAGTAGGCTTTTCCCTCTCCGCTATTTTCCTTATCTCATCGTAATCCAGATGGAAATCGTCCTTGCTGACTCCGTAACTCGATGCTTTCATCAGCTTGCCTGAGAAGCTCACCGAATGGCCGTGAGTCAGATGGCCGCCATGGAAAATGTTCATCCCCAATATTTTGTCCCCTTTCTTCAGCCAATCCGTGAGGGCCATGTATGCTTCCATGTTTGCATGGGAACCAGAATTAGGCTGGACGTTGACGTGCTCGGCGCCGAAAAGCTTTTTGGCGCGCTCTATGGCGAGTGACTCGACAACATCAACGAACTCGCATCCGCCGTAATAACGCTTGCCTGGATAGCCTTCCGCATACTTATTTGTGAACACCGTTGATGCTGCCTCCAGGACAGCCCGGTAAGTGAAATTCTCTGATGGTATCAACTCAAGGCCGTCCCGCTGCCGCGCCAACTCCTTTTTGGCAGCGCTGGCTATTTCAGGATCAATGCGTTCGAGTTCCTTCCAAAGCATGAGAAAAGCTTGGAAAGCATCTTTTAAATATTCCCCACCTTGTTTTATCATGCCTTCCCTTGAAGTCCTGCTTCCTAAGACAGATTTGAAGACGCGGGGGGCGCTGGCGTTCCAATTGACAAAGTCGTTCATGGAAGCGACAGGGAATATGTTTGAAAAGAAGGACTTTTTTGTTTTTTTCATTGAGTACGGTATGGGATTTGCCGCAGCTGGAGGAAAGCTCTGGGACGATGAAGATGACTTTTCCCCCGTCCACCTTTGCCTTTTCTGCCCGCGGCTTTCAAGGGGGCAGAAACAAAAATCTGTGGAACTGTTTACTAGAGCATTAAAAGAGGCAGGAAACAAGGACTGGGAAATCGTTGTCCACATATCAGAGCATCCATATGACAATGTCGGTGTGAATGGAAAGCTCCTGTCAGATTTGGTTCCGGAACTTGCAAAGAAGAAGTTTTACTATGAAACCAATAGCTAAGTTAAACTTCGCTGCGAAACGCGTATCTGCAAAAGAACTTCGGGAAGTGTTTGAATCATCCGGGATAAAGAGGCCCGATAATATAAAACGGCTCGGGAAAATGATTAAGCATTCAAACCTCGTTGTTACTGCAATGGACAATGGAAAACTTGTTGGCATCGCCAGGGCGCTAACGGATTTTTCATGGGTATGTTATGTTTCCGACATAGCCGTTAGGAAAGAGTATCAAAAGCGCGGGATAGGCAAAAGGCTGGTAGCTGAGATAAGGAAAGCGTTGGGAAGTAATGTCATGATACTTCTCCTCTCCGCGCCGGAGGCGGAGAAGTTCTACCCAAAAATAGGCTTTGAAAGGGTGAAAAATGCGTGGAGGATACCGAGGAAAGCCTAGTTCTCCACAGGTATCTTCTTGGCAAGTGTTGCTAGGCTTGATATCGCGTTAACGTTGCCCATCGGATAAATGTGGATGCCATCCGCTTCCTCGCGGAGTTCTTCGATTATCTCACTTGCTATCGCTATCCCCTCGCTCTGGTCCTTTCCCTTCATCCGTTTCTTTATGTCATCGCGGACAGGCACGCCGAGCTTTGCCTCCAGGAACGCGGAGGACTTCTCGCTTTTGAGCGGCATTATCCCCGCGAGGATTGGAATCTTCAGGCCCTGCTCATTGACCCTGTCTAAAAAACCTATGAATCTGTCAGGATAGTAAACCGGCTGCGTCTGGATGAAGCTCACGCCGGAATCGACAGATTTCAGCAGCTTGTCCATCTCCTCGTTTTGGTTGGCGCAGGGGTTGATTCCTGCCCCTATGCAAAAGTCCGTATGCCCGAGTCTCTTCTCCTTCTCATATATCCCCTCATTCATCGACTTGACGAATTTTATCAGGGAAAAGGAGCTTTTGAAATCGTAGATGTTGTCTGTCTCGTCACTGTCTCCGTAGACAACAAGCGTGTTCTTAAGCCCCATCGCCCAAGCAGAAAGGAGAAGGCCAAAAGCGCCGCGCCTTGTCCAGTCCCTGCATGTCAGATGGAAAATGGTTTCGATTTTCGCCTTTTCCTTCAGATGCGCAGCTGTAAGAATCGAATTCATCCTCAGCGTCTTGCGCTCAGAGATGTTAAGGGCATCGATTTTGCCGCAAAGTTTTTTCGCATCGTCCGTTATTTTTCCAAGCGATGGCTCCAGTGGCGGATCTATCTCCGCAGTTACCACAAAGTCCTTTTTTTTCAGCATTTCTGTTACTTTCATGGATTTTTCACCAGTTTCTCTGAGGCAGGAATGTTTTCAACTGCTAGACGGCTTCCCTTGCAAGCTCTGCCCCCTTTGTCATGCCGGAAAGCATCTCAAAAGCAATATCCCAGCTTCTCGTCCTCAAACCGCAGTCAGGGTTCACAAGTATGTGCTCCGGACCAAGTACAGATGCCCCGTATAGTACCCTGTCACGTATGAGTTCGGGTGAGGGTATGAAATTTGAGTGCACGTTTATGACACCAAGCCCGACATTGCCCTCAAAGCCGTATTCCTTGAAATAATCCAACCCCGAGTAACCGTTTCTTGTTTCCTTTGTCCCGCCAAGCTTCGTGGAATCGCGATTAGCAAACTCCCACGCGTGCTCGGAGCATTTCTTCATCTCCAATATCTGGGGGAAAAGGGCGCCGTAATCGGAAAAGCAGATATGCATGGAGAACTCGCAATTTATGCCCTTAACGGACTCGTTGAAGGATTCTGCAAATATCTCCAAGTCCTCCTTTGATATGAACATCGACGCGGCAGGCTCATCAATCTGTATCTTTGTCGCGCCGTTTTCCACAAGGGACTTGATGTTGGGCCTCAGGACATTCCTTGCCAAGTCAAGTATGAACTCCCTCCTTGCGGAAAGGTTCCTTTTCTTTGGCGGGAGGTTTTCCTTTGCCCATTTTTCAATGTAATATTTGTTGTCAGACCAGTACGCGAGCGTGGCTGCGCCTGTTATGGGGACTTTTATTCCCCTTTTCGTGTTATTTGCGATGAACTTCAGCTCATCGGTATGGAAAAGATTTTTCATGGAAACGTGGTTCTCGCATGATGCTATATTGTAATATTTGTCGTCAAACGAGCGAACATGCCCGACAAAATTGAATCCATTGCTATTTTGGATTGCATGCTGGTACATCTCTATGCGCTTCTGCTCGCCGTCATAGACTATGTCAAGCCCAGATTTTTCGAAAAACCTGATTGCCATGAGGGACGAGAGGTCCCTTATTGCAAGTATATCGTCCTTTGTCTTTTCCTTCTTTGAAAGCAGTTTTTCGTCGACTGGGACATTGAGCTTGGCACCCCATGCCTTTGCCTCGGCGATATCCCTTTCGTTGAGCGGTTTGCCCTTGGCTGCCTTCGTGCGGAAGCTCAGCTTGTCTATGCTCCCTATTTCCTGGGTCTTGAAGTTCATGCCAGCTCACCGATAATCTTTGAAGCGCTTGCCAAAGACGCTATCTTCTTCTCTGCCACCCACCCCGGCCTTAAATCCAAATCGGCGTTGGGGCAGATGAATATTTCATTTGGCTCCAGTTTTTCCTCTATGTTATTTGCTTGCTCGGCAATATCCTCCGGTCTTTCGATGGAACTTGTCCTGGAATTCACCAAACCGCACGCAAGCCCTTTTGCAAAACCGGAATCAAGCGCGTTAACATCCGTTTCAATGAAATCGACTCCTATGAAGTCCACGGGGTATTCCAGGACAGCGGGATAAATGGCCTCTATGGGCCCGAAATATGTCTGGAGGAGCGTCTGTGCTTTAATGCCCTTTATGGCCTCGGCGACGGCGTCAATGGATTTCTCAAGTGTGTTTTCGTCTGGCGGGGAGAACACCAACGACGGCTCGCTTATCTGGATGTACGGCACTTTGTGGTGCTTCAGTTCGCTGTTGAGTGCCTTTGCAAAATCAAACATTATCTCGTCGCGGTTTCTGTAAAACGGCGTTTCGCATAGCAATGAGAACGTGTACGGCCCCGGCACAATGAGCTTGTTGGCATTCGGGCTCAGTATTCCCTTGAGCACGCTGTCCTTCCACTCTATTTTTCCAGTAACCCTTGGGGCCCAGTAAAATGTGTTGTTGTTGTACCAACGAGTAAGCGAGCCCTTCTCGATGCCATAGAGCTTTGAGAACGGCCTCAAAAGGTCGCCCCAATCCAGCTGGCCGTCAACAATCTGCTTGAACCCTTCGACCTTTTGGAGCCTGATGAGGGCTTCAAGATCCTTCCCAACGGCCTTATTGAGCTCCTCTTTTGTTATCCTCTTCCTGGCATGCTCCCTGTGAGCGGCCACGAGTTCCTCAGAATGCGGATATGCCCCTGTCAAAAAAGCTTGCATTATAAATGACTTTAACTAAACGGTATTTAATAACTGCCTGTCGATAATATTCCTAAAAGAATAAATACTTCTCTTTACTAAATAAAGCATGCTTCCGCCACTGGATGAGATAAAGAAACGGCGCGCAACGCTTGGCATAACCCAAAAGGAGCTTGCTTCGCTTACGGGCGTAAGCCAATCACTCGTTGCAAAGCTGGAATCCGGCGCGATGGTGCCTTCGTACAAAAATGCAAAGTCCATTTTCGACGCAATCGAACGGCTGGAACGCGAGGGAGAGCCTAAGGCAATTGAAGTTGCAAACAAAAAAGTCATATGGATAAGCAAAGAAGAGACAGTTGCGAAAGCTGTTGACTTGATGAAGAAGAAGGGCGTTTCGCAGCTCCCGGTTTTTGAAGGCAAGCATGTCATAGGAAGCATTTCGGAAAAAGGCGTTCTGGACGCGATGATTTCATCAAAGAACCCCAAGGCCGTCCATGAGATGAAAGTCGCCGATGTTATGGAAGCGCCATTCCCCATTGTAGAGGAGACGCTTCCGCTTTCCGTGGTCTCGAATCTTCTCCAGCACTGCCCTGCCGTGCTGCTTACCAACAAGGAGGAGATTGTAGGGCTGGTAACGAAAGCTGATTTGCTCAAGATGATTTGACACTATCGCGCAGCGCCTTGTATCTCCTTTTAACGGAATTGTAAGAGAGGATTCTTTTCCTGTTTGCCTTTTTGCCGCCTGTTATCTTCGTCCCTTTTGGAAACTGGCCTCTTGTATAATCTACTTCTTTGCCATCAACGACATTCCAAAAATGCGGACCATATCCATCAGTTTCCCCTCTGAGAATCTCACCGCCAAGATAATCCTGGACTACCAAAGCGGTAACGGCACATTGCCCATATGACGGGTTTTCCTCGTCCCAATCTTTCCCATAATAGCTTGTCTCCTTGCTCCACGACATTCGGAGGGCCCGTTTTAGTTTTTTTGCGTCCACAGACAGGATTTAAAGTATAGGTATAAAGCTCTTTGCGGAGATAGCAAAAAACGCCCTGCTCCAAGAACCGGAAGGCGCGGAAAGCGCGGCTCAAACCATTAAAAGCGGTGAATTTGCTAATTTATTGCAAAATGCTATTGGTAACAGGAACTCCATACAATGAAACTTCTCAATGACTGAATTTAGGAGCGGCTTGTTTCTTTCCCTAACGGCTACCAAAGGTTAAAACTCGGTAAATACTACTAGATGAACTAGGATATCCCCCAGCTTTTTTTGGTCACTGGTGTTATCTTGACTATGTACGCTTCGTTCTCCTTGAATGGGTTTGCTCTGTAGTAGGCGTGCCGTTCATGGAGCAATTTGTAGCCGTAGCTGAACTCTTTTCCCCCTTTAAACAACTCGGCAGTCCCCTGCACAATGACTGCCGAAGGCGTCCTCTCATACCTGTCGACAACCAACGCAACCTTGTTGTTTGACTCTATGTTCTTGGCCTTTTGCGTGCCGAAATCTATAGCAGTGTAGAAACACTTGCCGTCAAAGGCGTGTATAATAGGCGTGACCTGCGGCCAGCCCTTTGGAGAAATTGTAGCTAGACGGGAATCGTCGATCTTCTTTATGTAATCGTTTTCTGATTTTGTAAACACGTCCATAACCAGCATTTGCCCTGTTAGCTTATCTACTTTCCCTCGGAAATATGTATGTGGACAAGGTTTTTGGCGAGGTCACTACTATTGTAGACGGCAACACGTTTTTAGTCCGCGTGTTGAAAACCGAAAAAATAGGCTTATATACCTACAAGGAAACGGAACGGATGCGAATTGACGGGCTGGATGCGCCGGCGCTGACGGAACTTGCAGGCAAACGGATGAAGGAAAAGCTCACCAGAAAACTCTTCGGAAACAAGGTGGCGTTGACAATAACCGGCTGGATGGCCAACGGATACCTTTGCACAATAGACTCCGTGGAAAAGGGCAGGCGCTAAAAGGCACGGTAATCTTCTTTCACCACATTAAGGATGACATGAGTGTTGGTGCGCTCTATGTTTTCCATCCTGAGAAGGTCTTTCACAAACGCGTTCAGCTCCCTCCTGTCCCGAAACCGCGCCAAAATCACCGAGTCTGTGAGTCCAGTCACATCGTAAACGCCATAAACGTTCTTCTTCTCCGCTATTTTTTTCTCAACTTCCTCCAGCCTCCCCTTGGAAACCGTGAACTCTATGAGCGCCACGATGTCATAGCCGATCTTTTCGTAGTCTATGACGCAAGTGTATGACTTTATCACGCCGGCTGACTCAAGTCGCCGGACCCGTGACGCTATTGTCCCTATGGCGAGGCCCAGCTTCTGCGCGAGTGCCCTGTAAGACGTTCTTGCGTCCTTTGAAAGTTCTTTCAGTATTTTTTCATCCGTGCTGTCTATGTTGGACATATGTAAACCAGTTTCTGCATTTTATGGACATATTTTCATATAATAGTATAAATAATATCTAAATGAAATTAACTTAGATGTTCAAACGTTACCATATCCAAGCCAAAGAGGCGCCGCATGCCTTCAAAAGGCCCAACAAATTCTCAGTCAAGGTCCATAAAACAAAGTTCGTCCCGATGATAATCAACGACCTTGCAAAGGCAAAGAACTCTTCTGAACTTTCTCAGACGATAAAAAGCCGGCCCTGCATCTACGGGGTTTATGGAAGCCTTGTTGGCGGCATGGCGCCAATCGAAGACAAGTGCCGTGGATGCTTCAGGTGCGTAATTGAGAATCCCGGCGTCGTTGACGTGACGATAAACCCGGAATTCGAGAAGGCCGGGGACAGCTATTTCCGCCCTAATCTGGTAGCGACGATATGGGAGGAAGCATCAAATGGCAAGGTCCCTGTGAAAGGCGCCGGATACAGGGGACCGTTTGCGGGACCTGGCTTTGATGGCATGTGGACTGACTTCTCAGAGATCGTAAGGCCGACTCGTGATGGAATCCATGGAAGGGAGTTCATATCGACTGAAGTCGACATTGGAAGGAAAAATACCGTTTTCAATGGCAGGGCAAACAACATCAAAAGCATACAGCTGCCGATTATTTTCGACACCCCTATTGGCATTGATGCAAAAGTTATAAAAGAGGCTGCAAAGAAAACGGGGTTACTTGCAGTCGTTGCCCTCAGGGATTTGAGGGGGCTGGAAGAAAACGTTGTTCCCAGAGCAAGCAATGGGGAAATAGGCAAGATAGACAACGGCTATAGGATAATCGAAATGGAAGTTGACAGCGTTGAAGGGTACATGGAAGCCAAAGCCGCACTGCCCGGCAAAATTGTAATTGCCCGCGTTATCGCAAACGGGAACGATGCGTTTATCGCTGACCTGGCAAAGCACGCCGACTCAATCCACCTTGTGCATGATTTCCACGGCTTTGAGCTGTCAAAAAACCCAAGGTTCATAATAGACTCTACCATTGCAGCGCACGAAGCGCTTGTTGACGCAAAAATCCGCGATGAGCTCTCATTGATTGTGGGCGGCGGCATCGCCGCGGCAGAGCACGTGCCAAAGACCATCATATGCGGAGCGGACATCGTTTCCATAGACATAGCCGCCCTTGTGGCATTGCAATGCAAATTCAATGGGCAAGCCACGCAAACTCTCCCTTCACTGAACAAATTCAGGGCAGAATGGGGAACGCAGCGCCTTGTGAATCTTCTTGCGTCATGGTATGACCAGCTTCTGGAGATATCCGGAGCCATGGGCATGAGGGAGATACGGAGGATGCGCGGCGAGCTAGGAAGGGCGATGTTTTACGAGGACCTTGAGACTGAGGTCTTCGAGCCGATATTTGGGAAACGAAAAACAGCTGAAAAACTGGTGGCAAAATGAACCAGACAAAACTCAAGATACTCGGACACCATAGGAACAAGATCCATGAAGGGGTTGAAAAGCTAGCGGAAGGCGGATTTGATTACGGAGGTGCCCTTGGAAACTACAGGTGGACGCAGGACCTTCTCATGTCCACGTGGTACCAGGCAAACAAAGGAAAACCGCCAAAATCGATGGAATACAAGACAGGATTATCAGGCGGGGGATTTGACAAAATACACTTCAAGATTGACTCTGAGCTGGAATACGGGACCGCTAACGCGGACCTTTCCATAAGCCTAAACAAAAAAAGCTCCGGCGAGAAGATAAGCATACCGCTTCCTGTCTACGGCGGCGGGATGTCTTATGGCTCTGTCAGCCTCCAGGTGATGCTTTCCCGGGCAATGGCTGCAAAGGAGCTTGGGACATTCACATCAACTGGTGAAGGCGGATATCCTGACGAGCTTTCAGAATACAAGGACAATATCATAACCCAAGTGGCCACAGGGCTGTTTGGCGTGAAAGAGGAAACGATACAAAGGGCAAAGATAGTTGAAATAAAATACGCACAGGGGGCAAAGCCTGGACTTGGCGGCCATCTTCTAGGCGACAAGGTAACTTCAAACGTAGCGAAGATGCGCGAGAGCGTCCCATGGGTTTCGCTATACTCGCCATTCCCTTTCCATTCTGTGTACTCTGTCGAAGACCACAAGAAGCACGTTGACTGGCTAAGGACTGTGAACAAGAAAGCGCTGATATCAGTTAAAGTATCAACGCCTATTGATGTTGATATGGTGGCTGTCGGAAGCTATTACGCCGGGGCAAACATAATCCAGATTGACGGGAGCTACGGCGGCACTGGAGCTGCGCCGGAGATTGCGAAAAAAAACATCGCAATGCCAATAGAATACGCGATACCAAAGGTCCACAAATTCCTTGAGAGCGAGGGGGTGCGTGAAGAGATAACTATCATGGCATCAGGTGGTATACGCACGGCATGGGATGTCGCAAAGGCTATTGCCCTTGGCGCCGACGGCTGCGTCATCGGAACTTCTGAGCTTGTGGCACTTGGCTGCACTCACTGCGGCAATTGCGAAAGCGGCCGAGGCTGCCCAATAGGCCTTACAAGCACTGACGAAGAGCTTTCATTCCTTGTCGACCCTTCATGGGGATACAAAAAGATTGTAAATATGTACCGCTCATGGGAAATCCAATGGAAGGCGATTCTCGATTACTTTAGCATGAAAAGCATCACTGAGCTGAGGGGACGGACTGACCTCATGTACCATGAGGATTATGGTGGATGAAATGAAATACGACTTCTCAAACGTGAAGGCTGGTGATGAAATAATAAAATCGCGGGAATGGATGTCCCCGGTGGAGAAAAAAAGCGATGAGGCAGAAGGCGGGTGCGGCGTGATTGGCCTTGCGTCTTCTGTGAAAATAGAGGGAAAGCACATATACCAGTCGCTGAGGCAGATGCGCAACCGGGGGAACGGGAAAGGCGGAGGCATTGCTATGGTCGGCTTAGACCATGAACAGCTCCGCGTCCCCAAAGATGTCCTAGATAACCACTATCTCATACAGATAGCCTACCTAAGGGACTGCAGGCCAGAGGTGGAAAAGGAGTTCTTGTCGTGCTTTGAAATATACAAAAGCGAAGCCGTGAGGCAAAAGAGCATCTCGCTGGACGTAAAGCCGCCGGAAGTCTGGCGATATTTCTGCCAAATAAAGGAAGCGAGCCTCAAAAACTTCATCGAAGAAAAGGCGCTGTGGAAAATGGAGCGCTCCAAAGCGGAGGATGAGTTCGTATACCAGAACACGTTCAAGCTCCACAAGAAGTTTTACGCTTCTGAGGGGGAAAGGCAGGCGTTCGTCCTCTGCCATGGCAAAAACATGCTGGTGTTCAAGATTGTCGGCTATGCTGAAGAAGTCATAGATGCGT
>JACRMZ010000109.1 GCA_016219455.1 Candidatus Aenigmatarchaeota archaeon | reverse complement strand
TTTGCTACGCCACCATAAACGGCGAGGCAGATGTACGCAAGAACGGAAGCACCGAGTTTGAGAAGCGCGCGCTTTCGGTTCTGCACAAAGAAGGGTGATTTTATGGCAAAGAGCATTGGAAGGATGTTTGCAGAAGACATGAAAAATAACTTTGTCGATTTCGGAAAGACAGTGGCAAAGAAAGAGACGTGGAAGAGCGTCGGGAATGGGATGAAGACGATGGTTAACTATTCCGGAAAGCTGGGTCGTTCCACAGGAGACGGCGAACTAAGTACTGACAAACCCGGGAAGGCTGTGGGCCACTTCGTGAATTGGTACGTTGCCTCAATGGAAGGGCTTCTGTATACAGGCGCTCTGATGCCAGTGCTAGGGGAATATGCATGGGCCGCATTCCCTGCAACGATGATAACAAGGATGGTCCATGCCGGCGTAAGCTATTACCAGGCACGGCAAGAGGAGTGATGCTATGGGTGAAAACAAGTATCTTAAGCGGTTTGGAATCCGCGAGCTTCTGGGGAAGAAGGGCCTTGGGAAACTGGAAGAATCAATCGAGGAGCATACAAAAATGGTAGAACGGGGATTTGGAGATTCTTACGGCGGGGACAAGGAGGCAGCCGAAGCGTACAAGGCTATTCTTGAGAACCTTCCTGAAGAGATGATTGAAAAGGCTGTATCAAGCGTAAACAAAAAACTCCGAGACAATTACAGCAAAAGCGCAGCTGGTCACGATTCTAAATACACAGCCGACCGTATTGTGGAGGCGTACAAAACCCTTGACAAATCCTTATCCAAAGATGAGATTGATGTTGGCATGGAGAATGCAATGACCTTCGGAAGGTACTCAGATACAGCGGAACACATTAAAAAGGCATACGAAGCCACTGAGGGAATCATAACAAAAGAAGAATCACTGAAATTGATGAAGAGTGCAGTGTCTAAAGGCTGTTCCATCGAATATATGTCTAATACTATTTCCAAAGCCCACCAAACTCTGTCAGACATAATAGATGACAAGAAAATCGTCAAGAAAGAGATGCTCAAGATAATAAAAATGATCCCTCATTTCAACAATGAAGAGATTGCCAAGTACGCGAAAGACCTTGCTTTCGAGCACATAAAGAAGTTGGGTTAGATAGCATCCTACGCCTATAGGGAATCGCTTAGAACAATCAAAGTTTCTTCATGACCTGTTCTAGTATTTCGACTGAGATGTCCAGTTCCCGTGTGCGCACATCAAGTGGCGGCAGCAAGCGCAGCGTGCGGTAGCCGCAACCAAGCGTTATAAGCCCTTTCTTGAAGCATTCTATCTCAACCTTCTCCCTATCATCCCTTGAGGAGAACTCGATTGCGTCCATCAGCCCTAAACCACGGACTTCAACGACCTTCTCAGGGTACTTCTCCCCTAGCTCCTTGAGCCTCTTGACATAATACGAGCCCATTTTCTCCGCGTTTTTCAGAAGATTTTGTTTTTCAATTATCTCAAGCGTCTTGCAAGCCACGATGGAGTTGTAAATGTCGCCGGCGCCCCATGTCGATGAAATCCTCCCCTGCTCTTTAGGGAACATTTCCTCCTTGCCTATTGTCGCACCCACGCGGAGCGCTTTTGCCGCTGATATTATCGACGGCTCAAAGTCGAAGTGCTCAGATGCCCACCACTTTCCTGTGCGGCCAACGCCTGACTGGACCTCGTCCGCAATGATTGGTATCTTGTGCTTCTTGGAGAGCTTATTCAGGTCTGACATAAATTCCTTGTTGCCTATGTTGTAGCCGCCTTCTCCCTGGACTGGCTCCACAATTATGAACGCCCCTTCCCTTGGGTCTATTTTTCCGACATTTTTGTCAACCATTTCCTCCAATGCGGTGACTTCGCGGCCGAGCTCTTTCTTGTAAATGCGCCAGCCGCACACGCAATGTGTTTTGCACTTGCAGTACGGGAGTTCAACGACTTTGCTTATTGCCGGATATCCGCGCCTGTGGACGGCCTTGCTCCTGTTGAGCGAAAGCGCTCCAAGCGTCCTCCCATGGAAACCCCCGAGAAATGTGAATGCGTAACTCCCGCCGCGGGCGTAGCATAGTTTTATGGCGTTCTCTACCGCCTCTGCGCCGGAATTGGAGAGGAAAACGCGCTTTAGCCCGAGGGGCTTTGAAATCTTTATTATCCTTTCCTGAAGGTTGGCGACAATTTCCAGCGAGTTGTGCGGGTCCTTTCCTGTGGCAAGATAGAAGTCCTGGCCTGCCATCTTCACCGGATCGACAAAACCGGCCTCCTTTATGGCCGAAATAACGCCTGGATTATTGTATCCGAACGGTGAAGAGGCGACATTGCAATTGAAATCCATGAAAACGTTGCCGTCAGGGTCTGTGCAGAACGGGCCTGCTGCCGGTTTGGTTATGTCCCAGACGAACGGGAATGCGTGAGTTGTCGTGGCGCCATATTTGTGATGCAAAGAGACCCATTTCCTGCCGTTAGGGCCCGGAGGACCCTTTTTTATGACAGGCTTTGCACTGTCGCGTCGCATAGCTGGTAATGGAAGACAGTCTATAAAACCTTACTTTTTGTTAATACATTTGCTATTTTATAGTAGTAAATATATTATATAATCAAGGGTGTGGATTATGGGGATAATCAGCTTTAGCAAGGAAACAAAGTACGAACATCTTCTTTCAGAGGCGGAGAAGATTCTTCAGGAAGGCGGCATGGACTCGTCTTACGCGCCAAAATTCATAAAAACGCTTACAAACGGCAAAAGCGACGATGTTCTTGAAAAGGATATTGGAAGCATGCTCAAAAGGAAGGAATATGGAAAGGCAGCCCAGTTGTTCATACGCGAGGAAAAGCATGACACCCGGTCCCATTATAACTGGGAGGAGATCCGTGATGTCAACAAGGAAGTCCTCGGCTCGGCGCTTGAGAAGATACGCGAGTATGTTGTGTCAATGAGATTCAGGAAGTGATTTTTAATGGACCCAAAAAATGACAAAAAGGAACCAAAGAAAAACGGCGAAGAGTACCTTGTAGACGCAGAAGCTATTCTCGTCGGGGCTGGGATGACATCAGACGAAGCCCACAATTTTGTCTACTCGATAAAGGATGACGACCACTATGATTTCAAAAGAAAGTCCGTGTGGGACCCGCTGAGGCTTGGCAAATACGCCGAAGGAGCGAAGAAATTCGTCGAATACAATGACAAATACGGGAACAAATCAAATCCAGGGTGGAAAAAAGCCAAGGATGTCGACTATGGCACTCTTGGCCTTGCGCTCTCTGAGATCCGGGAATACAAGATAGAATACAACAAGGAGTACGAGCGTTACAAGAAAAGGTGATTTTATGGTCCAGATACCACACGAAGAGGAAATAGAAAATATAAGGAAGTACATCGAAGGCTTTGGAAGCAAGGAAAACTTTGAAAAGAGATTTCTGGAGTACTCTGAAAAGCATATTGCCATTATAGAGATGTGCTCACTGATGGGAGAGCTTAATGAAACGGTTGCCAGGGTATCATGGAGGGGCAAAGGCTTCGAGAGCGACCCCTCGGTAAAGGAAGTCATAGGGAAGGAAAAAAAGGTGTTTGATAGCATACGTAAGCGCGTCGGTTTGGAAGGCAAGGATTACGAAACGGCAGGTTCATACTTCGCAGAAGTCGAAACGATGGTAAGTGCCGTAAGAAGGAGCGCCGCAATAGGGCTAATGCACCCATTCATGGAAAATGTGGTAAAGAACCATCCAAAGGAGATTGAAACCGTACTCAGCGACGGCTACCAGAGAATTCCAAATGAAACCGGCTCCAAGATTGTAACTCTGCTTTCCGAGAGCGATATGTTTGAAAAGGCTTATGCGGAAGGTCTTGAAGTGTACGGAAAAATAATGGAACAGGAGAACAAGAAAGCGAGCAAATACGGCTTTTACGGCTGAAGTTTTTTGCCTGCCCTAAGGCACAGATAGATGCCTACAAGGGCACTTGGCTGCGAGCAAAGGCTCCTTTCTCCATCTGTTCTTGGAAGCATGTACGCCCCTTTTTCCATTGAAAGGTACAGGCCGTTGTCCTTCCCGGCAACAGACTCGAACTTTGAATAAATCTCCTCCGAATAGACGTAGTTGCCCAGCACGTCACAGAATATGGCCATAGAAGCGTTGTCTTCAGTGTAGATTATCTCGCTCCTAACTGTGTGGCCATACAGGCCCAAAGGCATCCTCATCATGGAATCTATTTCGTCAAAAATTTTATTTGCCTCCACATCCTTCCCAAGCATCTTCACAAATGTTCCCATGAGGGCGTTGTCGTGGGTGTTGTCGCTCCATGAGCCCCTGCTGAAAGAATCGCTGCCGTACAGATCGCCGCTTTTGCCTATGTCCTTGTTTACCAGGTTGTATATCTTCTCCGCCTCCTCGACGTCCCCATGCATCAGGGAAAGTATTCCCATCAAGGCGTTGCCCTTGGTAGACGGCCCTCTACCACCCATAGGAATGTCCGGCATTATGGATTCGTTATATAGCCCGTTGTATTGCTTGCCAATCTGTCCCTTTATGCCAAGATAGATCTCCCTTGCATCATCGTCTTTCCCAAGCAGCTTTGCCAATATTGCAACCGGCGCGTTTTCCGAAACCGAGATGTAGTCGTTCAAGCCCGCGTAGCCGTAAAGCCCGTCTTTCCTGGGGACCTTGGATTTTATGCTGTCGTAAAGCTCCTCGGCTCTCCTTAGAGCGTTCTCATCAAACTTTCTAGTAGCCGTGGTTTTTTTCAGCCCGTTTTCCTCCTCATGCTTGACTCCGTCATACATGTCAAACGGATTTGTCATAGGACCATTCCGCCTCTCAGGCAAAGGTATATGCCAACAAGCGCGCTGTCATCAATGCTTGGAGAACTGCTAGGCATCATGTGGCTTCCCCAGACAAAGAGGCCGTTGTTCTTCGGTATCCTAGCCTCAATTTCTTTGAAAATATCCCTGTCGTCACTTTCCTTTCCCGCAAGTTTGTGGTAGACAAGCTTCAGGGCGCTGTTCTTGGTGTCATAATAGCCGGAGCCTTTGGCAGCATAAAGCGTCTCGTTTGTGGACAATCCCATGGCGCGATCATAGAACTCGTTTGCTTCGCCGTCTCTTCCTAAAACTTTTCCAAGTATTGCCATGCCAAACAAACCGTCGATTTCGTCTTTATCGGTTTTCAAAAAAGTGTTGAAAATCCTCTCTGCTTCTTCCCTTTCACCAAGGGAAAATGCCAGCAAACCGACGCATGCACTGGTGTATATCTCCGGCCTTCTGTAATCTGCAGTTGACCTTGCATACAGGCCATCCTTGGAGAAGGTTTTCTTTACGTTGTCATAGAGTTCGCGAGCGCCATCCTCCCCAAGGAGGTGGCAAAAAACGCCCATCAGCGCGTTATCGGGGGCCGTGCTATAATACCTGTATGTATACAAGCCGTCAATCTTGTCGAAATTCATGTCTATCCTGCCGAAAATGTAAAGAGCATCTGCCATGTTTCCGTCGACAATGGCTGTTTCATCCCCTTTTGGGACGTCAATGCCGTCGTACATCCCGAAAGGGTCACTTTTTTTTCCCATTCAAATGGCCTCTGATGTCCCCTAGGATTATATCCGGTAAGCTCTCAATGCTTTCGATGGCGTATATTGAAAACTTGTCATCGGAATACTTCTGAAGGTCGCCATAACTATCGCCAATGCAAAGGACAGTGACTCTGTTCTTGTTCTCTATGCCCTTCAAATAATTTATCGTGTCAACGAGGTTGTCTATCTGAGTGTCGCTTATCAGTATTATGTCGCATTCCTTTTCATTCTTGTTTACCATTTGCTTCAGCTCCTGAAGCGGCATTACCGTTCCGCCGGCAAAGTATGAAGCCAGAGCCTCGTATACCTTGTCCCTGTCATCGGTAAAGTCGACGCTGAGCATCTGGTTGTTTCCTGAGAAGTTTATGACGCCTACTTTGCTCCCGCTGTCCAAATACGCGTTGGAGGCGCAAAAACCGCCAAGAACCGCGTAGGAAAGCGATGAGGAGGGATTTATCATGCTGCTTGAGCTGTCTATAACTACAAGCGCATCAGGTATGCCATCCAGCTTGCCGTGGACATCCATTTCAGAATACTTCCACTTCTGCGTGACTCCTGGTATTATCTTGCCATAGGAATTCAGGAAATCGATTTCATTGAATGGGTCGCCCATCTCGTATTTTTTATGGGTTTCCGGATACATTGTGTCGCTCTTGATGTTGGGCTTTTCAAGAATGCCTATCCTATAGGCTTCGGAGAGCGTCTGATAATAATCCTTGCTTGTGATTTCCGGCGAGCCTTCCCCTGAAATCCCTATTCCCTTTCCTTCAATTTTCCCTATTCCAAGCCTTTTTGCTGCCTTTTTGAATTCTTCTGGGTCCATCCCCTTGGCAAGCTCCCTTATGCCTTCCCTGACTTCATCTTCGCCAAAGGCCTCATGATCCATATGCTTTCCAGTGCCGCAGCAGCCTGAGTAGCCATCTTTACCGTCTCCATCGCCGATGGAATTTGCGTCTTTTTTGCCTTCGGGATCTTGCATCTGGCCCCCAGAGTCCTGTTCATTATCCCCTGATTCTTGTTCGTCCCCTTTCCCTCCGGACTCCTTGCCATTGGGAAGCTCGTCTTTGGGAAGCTCATCGATATAATCCTTCAGTATCTTCCCGAATCTCCTTGAGTTGTACTTCAATCTACTGCGGTCAAAGAAGTCTATTGTCTTTATTTTTTTCACATATTTTTCTTCGAGGGCGCTTGTCCCACCGAGGCCCATGTCATACCCTGACTGATCCTGGTAATATGCTCTCAGCAAACGGTCGATGCTTGTCGTGCCGGTCTTCGAAAGAAGCTTTTCGGCCCCGCTTTTCCTGTGCCTTAGCAGGAGCTTAAGGTCGACACAAACGTCATTGTAGGCGTTGCGGAACTCAGCTGCCCGCTTTTCGTCAACAAGCGACATTTCATTTTCGACAAAAAGCATGTTTGTAAAATCCCATGGGTCATTCTTGTAGAAATAATGCCCCAGATAATGGCTTAGCATCGCCTTTAACGCATCATCCTGCGCAAGCCCTTTTGCCTCGAGTTCTTTGACATACTCAGGGTTTATCACAATCCTGTGGTTTTTCATTTCTATTTCCTGCGTTTTTTCATCAAAAACTGGCTTTGGTATCTGCGGATAGTTGAATGATTCCCTCACTTCCTTCCACACTTTCGGGAGCTTTTCCTCAAGCTTCTTCCTGTATTCCTCGTCCATCACTCACGCCTCCTGTAGCTGAACTCCACCCACTCCATGTAAGCGCGCCTCAACTCGTTATTGCTCCGTGAAAGCGTTAGCGTAAGTGATAGCTTTCCGTCTTTAACACGAATGTCATCTATCCAGTCACTGTCACCCACAGACCATTCAGCCGGTATGGGTTGCGTATCATAAACCTGTGATTCCTGCGCATCAAGCATCCATCTTGCCCTGTAGTCGGTGTTGTGCGAACGGACATTTGCCCTTCCACGGACGAGATATGTCCCATTGGGGACAACATATGACCGTCTTACATAATATTCAGGATACTTCACTTCTTTTGCATCCATTTCTATTTTTTCAGTGTCCTCGATAACAGAAGCTTCAATCTGCAGAGCGTCGTCGTTATCAGCACCAACGCCGTCATACATGCCAAAAGGATTTTTTTTCATACTTTTTCCAGCTTCCTCATATACCGGAACTCCACATATTCAACAAAACCGGTCCTTGCATAGCCTGAGTTCTTTCCCCATATGAAATCACATTTGAGCTTGCCATCTGTTACCTGAACGTCATAAGTGTCGCTCTCATCGTTTTCCCATGTTATTGGAATCGTCGGAGAACCGTATAGGGGCAATCCCTGAGATTCAAACTGCCATGCGCCATTGTACGTGGGGCTTCCGGACTTCACATTTGCCCTTGCGCTGACGCTATATGTCCCGTTGGGGACATCGTAGGTCCTGGAAATTGTGTAACGAGCTGGTATATCCGTAGAAAGTGAACCTTCTATCAAATCCGTAACTCCAAATCCATCGCCTTCGTTGGGCTTGAGGTGCCTCTCTTCATAGTCGACTTTAATGCCATCATACATGCCGAACATGCCGCCCTTTTTTTGGTGCATGGCGTTAATCAAGCCTGAGATACTCTTTGAATACCGGCTGCTCGTAGCCGACATGCGCCTCATCGCCTTCGATGAACTTCTTGGCTTCATCATGCTTGCCTTCCCTCAGAAGGCTGACGACTTTTGCCTGAGCCGGCTTTATCTCGTCAAATTCGGCTTTCATATTTCTCACCATCTTCTTGGCCGCATAGAACTGGAGTGGTTCGTCCTTCTCGTCCTGCTTCAATGAAGAAAGGTAATCGTCGTAGAACTCAAGCTTATGCCATATCGCATACGGCAAAACAGTCTCCACATGCTCTACCGTGACTTCTTCAGAGCCCATGAACCACGCAAGCGCCTTGGAATACTTGACTATCGCCTTGTTTGTCCTGACTGACAATCCCCTCTTTGTGTTTGAGCCTGCGTAGTTTTTGTAATGCGAACAGAATGGTTTGCATAGGTTATTGGCGCGTTTTTGCCCGTGCTTTGGGCAGAAACCGACCTCTGATATTACCAAATCGAGGAAAAGGTCGGCGTCATGCGAAAGCTTCACAGCGTTTATATCCTCCTTTATTTTCCTCCTCGCACCTGCGTCAGGAAGCGCTATCCCTTCGGCTTCCTCGAAAAGCCTTCTGAACTCATTGGATGCCTCGTCTACTTTGGCCTTGACTGAGGCATAATCAGAGAAGCTCTTGACTTTAACGCCTTCTATGTCGGAAAGCAGCTTGTCCGCCAGTTGCGCATTCTCAACAGGGGACTTTCCGGCTTTCATGTGCCTTATGACTCTCATCATGTTGGCGCCAGGGCTCCTTGACTCGACTGCGACATCGAACCTGTCAAGGACGGCTTCCATCAAATCCGTGTTGCCGCTGTCTTTGTAATTGCATGTCCCAAAAAGCGAGAACTCCTGCTGGTATATATTGGACTTTCCGTATTTCCAGACTCCCCTGTCCATTCCCTGAAGAATCACGCTTTGTTTGCCTGCAGGCAAACGGTTGACCTCGTCTATCAGCTTTGGCTCCAGAAGCGTGAAGTATGTCCATATGGTTTCCTCCTCACCTGCATTGAGCTTCCCGATGTCAAAACGTCCGACTGTTTTCTCCTCCGTCTGCTCAGGCTGGCCTTGCAACGTGGACGCCATCACGGCCTCCTTTGGCAAGCCGTAAAAAAGAGAGATTATGTTTTCGGATGATGTCGTTTTCCCCATCCCATATTCGCCGAATATGACTTCCTTGCCTCCGGTGGCTGCAGTAAGAAATCCAAAAAGCAAAGATGAGTTGTACCTTTCCCCGCCGATGTCCATATCGGGAAGGCAGAGGTAGAGGTTGTCTTTGGCGTAATCATAAAGCTTCTTTACATTATCACTGGACCCCATTCAATCACCTACACAAAATTAAAAAACCACCTATTAAAAGACCGTTTTGAAATTTTACTTACTTTATGTTAAATTGACCTTCTTTTGTCGAGAAACGCCAGAATTGCCTTTTGTATGTGCAACCGGTTCTCCGCTTCGTCCCAGACAACAGAATGCTTTCCGTCAATCACGTCGTTCGTTACCTCTTGTCCCCTGTGGGCAGGAAGGCAGTGCATGAAAACCCAGTTGGGAGTTGCATAATGCCCTAGGACAGAGTTGACCTGATAATTTTTGAATATCTTTTCCCTTTCCTCCTTCTGCGCCTCATCGCCCATGCTGACCCATGTGTCTGTATAGATTGCGTGAGCGTTCCTGACTGCATCGACCGGGTCATCGACGATTTCAATTTTCGAGCCCGTGGATTTCGCTATGTTGTTTGCTTCCCTGATTACATCCTTGTTTGGCGCATGACTGTTGGGGCAGCCGACTGAGATATGGACTCCGGCCATGGCGCATCCTATCAGCAGGGAATTGCATACGTTGTTTCCATCGCCTACGTATGCGAGTTTAAGTCCCATCAGCTTCCCAAACTTTTCCTGAAGCGTCAGCAAATCGCCCATTATCTGGCATGGGTGATGGATATCTGAAAGCCCGTTGATAACGGGGACTGAAGAATACTTTGCCATTTCCTCCAATGTCGAATGGGAAAAAACGCGGGCCATGAGGAAATCGCAGTAGCGGGAAAGGACTCGGGACGTGTCGGCTACCGTCTCGCCGCGCCCTATCTGTATGTCATTCTTGTTAAGGTAGACTGCGTGGCCGCCAAGCTGCTGCATACCCACTTCAAAGCTAACTCTCGTCCGCGTGGATGGCTTCTCAAATATCATCCCAAGGACCTTTCCCTTGAGGGGCTGCTGCTGCGCCCGTTTGAGCGATTTTGCGGTGTTGAGTATCTCCTCGAACTCCTGCTTGGAGAGCTCAAGCATCGTCAGGAAATGTTTCATAGGCAATAACGGGAGATGAATCTATTTATCGTTTCCCGGGGAATCGGAATGGGATGGGGTGGAAAGGCAGGGATATAATATCCATCAGGGAGTTTTCGAGGAAAGACATAGACGAAGTCCTTAAGCGCTCTTCCAAAATGGACAAAAAACACAATAAGTCCCTTGTGGGCAAAAAGCTCTCTGCAATATTTTTCGAGCCGTCAACGAGAACCAGGCTAAGCTTCGAGACTGCCATGCACAATCTTGGGGGAGAAGTCATTGGATTCAACGAGTCCAAGGGCACTTCAGTTGAAAAGGGAGAGAGCCTTGTTGATACTGTGAAAATAGTTGAACGGTATTCAGACTGCATCGTGATGCGAAACCCGCTAGAGGGTTCTGCAAGGCTGGCTGCTGAAACGAGTTCGATTCCTGTAATCAATGCGGGTGACGGCAGCAACCAGCACCCGACGCAGACATTTTTGGATTTGTACTGCATAAAGAAAAACTTCGGAAAAATAGAGGGGCTAAAAATCGGGCTAGTCGGTGATTTGAAGTACGGGCGCACGGCCCATTCGCTGGCGCTTGGCCTTTCTCACTATGTGGATTCTCTTAGGCTGATTTCGCCGCAGAACCTCTCCATGCCTCCCCACATATCAAAGGAGATTTCGTCGCGGACAAAACTTGACGAGCGCACTGACCTTAAGCTCGAGGGCCTTGATGTTGTCTACATGACGAGGATACAGAAGGAGCGTTTTCCCGACGTTGAGGAGTATGAGAAGACGAAGGGGGTATACGTCCTCACAAAGGAACGAGCGGCAAAGATAAACGGGATAGTGATGCATCCGCTTCCGAGGGTGGATGAAATATCACCGGAAGTCGACTCGCTTAAGCAGGCAAAATACTTCGAGCAGGCAGCCTGCGGGATTCCAGTCCGCATGGCTATCCTTGAAATGGTGATGAAAGGATGATTATTTCCACAGACTCTGTGAAGGGGGATGATAGCCCGGTAAGAAGGGGAACTCCCCTTCTTGCG
>JACRMZ010000060.1 GCA_016219455.1 Candidatus Aenigmatarchaeota archaeon | reverse complement strand
TGTTCTGCAATCACAACAAGCTTCGCTTCGCCGCGTTCTATGGACTTTGTCGCCTCATTTGTCCCTATCCTTAGCTTTCCGCCGTTCCTTGCGGCCTCTAGAGCCTCAAGGGCCTTTTCACTCAACTCATCGCTCACTTTGAATTTTGCATGGCTCATCTCATCACCTCATTTCATTGGCTCGTCTTTGAGACCCGTTTCTCAACTTTTGTTATCTCGAATTCACGGACCGGGTAAATCTTGCTTGCCTCCTTCTTTATCATTTTCTGTATCTCCCCGGAAAACACCCCTTTCATGAAGTCCTCAAGTGTGGTGCTGTTGGCAATCTTGACTATCTCTTCAGCGATCTTCTGCCTTATCGCCTTCTCCACTGTCGTGTCTGCCTTCTTCATCGCTGTGGCAAGGGACTTGACTATTACCTTGGCGTCGCTCGTTGTCGTGATGACCCTGTTGTCTATCCTCCTTACCCTTCTCCTTATCATCCTGGAAACAAAATCGCGCGAACACTCATGCGAAATGAACTCTGTGTCGGCATTGTTCCCTTCAAAATTGTTTATCTTGAGCTTTTCAAAGTCCTCCCAATCACCTGTTTCGGGTCCCCGACCGGTGCTTCTGCAATCTGCTTTGCGCCGAACATTTTCGGCGAAGTTATCGTGTACCATCTCTTTCCTTTCCAGAGTTCAGCCATATCATGCACCAGCCATGAGCTTTGCCTGTGCCGGATCGTATTTCCAGACCTTCGGAAGGTCCCCAGTCCTGCGGTAATATTTGGATAATCTTCGTATCTTGCTCTCAAGAAGCTCAAGTCCGTGGATTGCTGCAGTGTCTTTCTTGTTCCTGCCAAGGTGGTCGCGGACCTTCACTGCCTTTTTCATGAGGCTTATCATGTCCTCAGGTATTGCCTTGATGATGCCGTTTTCCTTCAGGACCTTTTGCACACCCTCCTTGACCACTTCCCTTACGAGAGGTATGCCGTACTGGTCCCGAAGTATGATCCCTATCTTTGCCGATGTTGTCCCTTCCTTTGCAAGCTTGATTATGAGCTTTTCAACTTCCTGCTTCGAGTACCTTACCCACTTTGGGGCGCTTTTCCTTACTGGCCGTTTGCTCTTGCTCTTCCCGTGTTTTCTGCTGTGCATTCTCGCCATTTATCTCCCTCGTGTCTCGTAAATCTGGACGAACTCGCCTATGACAAAGACAATGATTCCGATGAATACAAGGAAGCTCCCGCCCATTGCAAGCATCACCGGGAAGCCTGAAACATACGAGCCTAAAGATATCCCAAGCACCACCATTATGGCCGCAACTGTAATTGTGGCTATGGAAACGTTCTCTATTGTCTTTCCAGTGGTCGCTCCCTTCACTTCAAGCCTGAAATCCATATTACCTTCTTTAGAGGGCAATGCTATTTAAACGTTTGTGACGGAAAAACGGCTGTTTTTGCCTTAATTCTGCCCTAAAATAACGCTATTTGCCCAAAAGCTTGCGTAGCGGTAGCGTAACGAGCTTGATTATCTTCAATATGTCCTTTATGAGTGTTGAAACGACGAAAAGCGCCACGCCCCAGACGACGAACGTTGCGATGCTTCCCACGCTTGTCGAGACCTTCATCCCGAGGTAATTGGCTATTAACGGGAATAGCGCCGACGCTACTGCAACCATCACGGCAGTCATCATGAACTTCATTGTCTTGTAAAGGAAGAAGAGGGCTATTGCAAAAACGGCGCACAGGCCGGCTGTCTGCGGATTGACCTGTGAAATGTCCAGCGGGAATCCTAAAAATCCCATAAATAGTGTTTTGCAGACTTGATATTTAAAGGCGGTTAATTGTCAAAGAAAATGCTTTCGTTGCCTTCTTCCTCTGAAATCACAGAAGAAACTAAATGGTAACCTTTTTATAGAATTACCTAGCGTGTATCTCGACAATGTCCCCATCTTTGAGCACGTGCTCGAGGCCGTACTTCTGGCCCGCGAACTTTCCCGATGGCCCCCATATCCTCGCGCGATAGAAGTCCTTCAGGAGATTGAGCTTCGCGCAGACATCCCTAATCGTCACGCTTCCCCTCACGATGAGCGGCTCCTCCATGTCAGCTTCCTTCCCGGGTTTCTTCATGTATATCCTTTTCATCCTCAGGGCTTTCCAGACCTCTCCCCTCAGCTCCTCGAGGCCTTCCCCCCTCATGGCCGATATGTGGATAAGATTCCCTTCGGCCCTGTAAATGTCAGACTTGTTCAGAATGTAAAGCGCAGGGACGTATATCCGGTTTCCGGAAAGACAATCTATGAGCTGGTCTATGGTCAAGGGATCCCTTATCACGACATCGCCGCTCAGGACGCCGAACTCCTTGAATACCTCCTTTATCTCATCCAGCGAAACGGCCAGCCTTACGGTAGACTCTATCTTCAGGCCGCCCTCGTGTTTCTTCACTATCTTGACGTCCGGAGGCTCTTTGTTGAGCCGCATGCCCGCCTTGTATAGCTCCTTCTCTATGACGTCCTTCTGCCTCTTCCATCTGGCGCCTGCAAGGATCACGAGTATGAGGTCGGCGCTCCTTACTACAGAAAGCACTTGTCTCCCACCTCCCCTCCCGGCTGAGTGTTGATTTGCCAACGGACGGGAAGCCCACGAATACTGCTGTAGCGTCGCCGGTCTTCTTCACGTTGTACCCGAGGCCTCCTCCGCCTCCTCCTTTCTTCGATGCTCCGGCTTTCAGCCTCGCCAACTTGCCCCTCAGTAACCCGATGTGCTTCTCGGTGGCCTTGTTGTAAGGGGTCTTCCGTATCTCCTCCTCGACCTCCTTTATCTGCTCCTCTATCCCCATAAGAGGTCTTATGTCGGTAAAAGGAGAAAAAGCTTTGGAATCAATAAGGACTCATGGGCTATGCGGAACGCTCTTCCATCGCGCGCAATAAAGCCGCAAGAAGGCTTTTCCGGCTGATGGAGGGCAAACAAACAAGCCTGGCGCTTGCAGCCGACCTTGTTTCCGGCAGGGAAGTTGCAAAGATTGCCGGGAAAATTGGCAACGACATTTGCGTGCTGAAAACCCACTGCGATGCCGTCAGCAGATTTGGCCAAATTACAGGCGAGCTGAAGGACCTTGGCAAAGATCTGGGTTTCATGATTCTCGAAGACAGGAAATTCGCAGACATCGGTGAGATATCCAGGCGCCAACTCCGTTTCATAAATAGTTGGGCAGACTTTGTGACGGCTCATGCCATAGCAGGGAAAGGAACCATAGAGGCGCTTGGCAAAAACGTCGTTATTGTCGCTGAGATGACGCAGTCCGGCTCATTGACAAATGCAGGCTACAGGAAAAGAGCAATCCAGATCGGGGAAAGCCTTGATTCAACGGGGTTTGTGCTAAACCCTGCGAATAAAACGCATGTGAATCAAAAGTTCGTCGTGTTTTCGCCTGGCATAAACTTTTCCTCGCGCGGTGACAGCTACGGCCAGACGTATGTTTCGCCGGTCACTGCAATAAAAAACGGCACTGATGTGATAATCGTGGGACGCGGGATATACGCTGCCAAAAACCCCGCCAAAAAATCCAAAGAATACCGGAAGATTTCCTGGAGCGCGCTAGAAAAGCTGAGATTTTGAGTAAAGGGGCTTGAACGAAAGCTTCGCCTTTTTCAGCGCGCCAGCGGCGCCTTCCTCCCTGTCGACGATTGCTATGACTTCTGTAGGGACGAGCCCATACTTTCTAAGTGTTTTTGCAGTGGCTATGGCAGACTCGCCTGTGGTGACGACATCTTCTATTATG
>JACRMZ010000108.1 GCA_016219455.1 Candidatus Aenigmatarchaeota archaeon | reverse complement strand
GGAAAACATACCATACAAGACAGAAGTCCTTCTGATCGATGACGGAAGCAAGGACGGGAGCTCGCGGGCACTTGATGAAGCGGCTGAAAGAGAGGGTTTCATAAGAATCGTCCATCATGAAAAAAACATGGGGTTTGGCGCAGCAATTATAACCGGCTATGCCAATGCCCGCGGAAAATACATTTCCACAATGGATGCCGATTTGACCCACGATCCGCTCCAGTTCTTGCCAATGATAAAAAAAATTGAGACCGGCCACGATATAGTTGTTGGGTCGCGCTATGTGAAGGGTGGTGGGATGAAAGGAGTAGCGATGCACAGGAAGCTGATAAGCGACATCGGCAGGCTGGTCATAAGGACGATGTTCGGGTTGCCCATAAGCGATGTCACCAACGGCTTCCGGACCGTGAAAAAAGACGTCGTTAATTCATTGGGCCTTAAGGAAACGAGTTTCAACGTCCTGCCAGAAATGATTGTAAAGGCGCAAAAGAAGGGGTTCAGAGTCGGCGAAGAGCCCATGACGTTGACTTCCAGAAAATACGGCGTTTCAAAAATGAAATTCAGGGACTATTATCTGGAAATAAAAACGCTGCTAAAGCTGAAGGTGGGTTAAATCAGGCTTGAAGGGCTCAAAATTGCGGTAACCGGGGGGGCGGGCTTTGTCGGCTCCAACATAGCTAGGAGGCTTGCTGGCAAAAACGAAATAATAATAATCGACTCGTTCCTCAGCGGCTTCCGTGAGAACATTGAAGACCTTCTAAAGGCCAAAAAAGCCACGCTTGTCGAAGGGGACGTTCGCGACGCAAAGCTTCTGAACAAAACCCTCAATGGCGTAGATTTGATTTTCCACGAGGCAGCGCAAATAAACCCTGCCCGCGCAGTCAATGAGCCGGACTTTGATTTTGACATCAACGTCAACGGGACTTTCAACGTGCTTGATTCTGCAAGGAAAAACGGCGTGAAAAAAGTCCTATTTGCCTCCACAAACCTCTATGGGAATCCAGTCAAGCTTCCAATAGACGAGAACCATAGGTGGGAGCTTCTCTCGCCATACGCGGCGGCAAAAGCGGCCGGGGAAGCCTACATGATGGTCTTCAACAACGCCTATGGAATCGAGACTGTCCGTTTACGGTACAGCAATGTTTACGGAGCCGGCCAGCGCTCGGAGAAATCGGAGAGCGGCGTTATACCTATTTTCATAACAAAAATACTGAAGAATGAGAATCCCACAATATTCGGCGACGGGCTGCAGACAAGGGACTTCGTCCACGTCTCTGACGTCGTGAACGCTAACATCCTTGCCGCGGAAAAGGACAGGATAGGCGGCGACGTCTTCAACATCGGCTACGGCAAAGAGATAAGCGTAAAGGATCTTGCTGCGCTTCTGATAAAAATATCAGGAAGGAAGCTCAAGGCAGTCCATGGGCCGTCGCGGGCGGCGGACTTCAGAAGATGCTCAATTGACTTCTCAAAAGCCAAAAAGGCTTTCGGTTTCTCCCCTAAGGTTGAACTGGACGATGGCCTGAAGGAAACGTTCCGTTGGTGGGAACAAAACGCCAAAACCCTGATTTAAAGGTTTTTCATCTATTACCAATATGAAAGTTGCCGTTCTTGGGGCGGGGTTCGCGGGCCTTGGCGCCGCCATGAGGCTTTCTGAAAATCACGAAGTGACTATAATAGAACGCTTGCCATCCCTTGGCGGCGTTGTGGCAAGCGTAGATTATGACGGGGCAAAAATACCGTGGGGATCCCACTGGATACTAAGCACAGACACGTCTCTTGTGGATCTTATTAAGGAACTGGGGCTTGAGAATAAGTTGCGGTGGAAAAACATCAGGATGGGATTTTTTTATGAACAGCGGATTTATGGCATTGCCAGCCCGCTAGAGCTTCTATCCTTTTCGCCTCTTCCTTTTTTTGCAAGGATACGGTTTGGGCTGTTCGGTCTATTGGTGTTGCTGTCAAAGGGGAGATTGGCCAAAAGCCTCGAGGGGAAGAGCGCCGGAAAATGGCTGATGGAAACGGCTGGAAAGGACGTATGCGATAATCTTTTTGAGCCCCTTGCTAGGATAAAGTTCAACCAGTCTTTGGATGAGATATCTGCATCGTGGCTCTACAACCGCCTTGTGGACACGGCAAAGGGAGGGGAGAAATACGGCTTTCTGGAGGGCGGATTTGAGACTCTTATAAAAGCCATTAAGGAAAGAATAGAAAAAAACGGGGGCAAAATAATCCTGGATTCTGAAGTCCGGAAAATCGGCATAAGCGGCGGCAAAGCGTCTTCTGTAACATTCGTTCATGGGGACGGTGAGAAAACAATTGAAACTGATGCCGTCGTTTCAGCACTGCCAATACCTGTTCTGCTCAAAACAGCCGAATTGCCAGTGGAGTACAGGGAGCAGCTCTCGCGTGTAAAATACAAGTACATCATAAACGCCTTTTTTGTGCTGGACAAAAAATTAGTCAGCGGCTTTGACTGGGTAAACTATTGCTATGACGGCCTGCCGTTTGGCGGCACGCTGGAGCATGAGATGTCTGTCTACAAAAACAGCGACAGCGGCTCGCTGCTTTACGTTTTCACATATTTGAACGAGAAAGACTCCCTTTGGGAGAAATCAAAGGAGGAAATAAAAAACATCTATCAGACGGAACTAGAGAAGCTGTTTCCAGGGATTGTAAAAATCATCAGGCACGCATTCGTAGAGAAAAGCAACCTGGCATGGCCCATATACGACAAAGACTATGGAAGCTATATGCCCTGGAATAAGACGCCAGTAAAAGGCCTGTACCTGGCAGGAATTTTCACCACGTACCCGAAGATGCCCTCGACTGGCGTGGCTGCCGAATCCGGTTACGAAGCCTCACGTCTCATTGGCGGGGAGATAAAATGAGAAAGGCCCTCATTATTGTCTCACTGCTGCTGGCATTCTCTTTCCTAATTGAGGCCAAATTCCTCGACTATGGATTTTTTACCATACATGGAAACTGGAAGAACAATGACCAGTCTCTTGTGATACCTGCATCGTACCTTGCATCGGGAAACGGGCTTTTTGCGAAAGATTTTGCAATCAATGAGTACCTAAGCGCATATCCGAGCACGATATTCAAAACGCTGGGTTTGTTCTATACCATTTTCGGCGACATGCTTGCGGGATACCTGTCGCTTCTGCTTGTCCTGAAGGCAATTTTTATTTTTTCCACATTCTTCCTAGCAGAACGCCTTCTTGGCGATGAGAAAAAAGCGCTCCTAGCCACATTTGCCCTGTCTCTTACGCATTTCATGGGAGTTGAGGAAATTGGCGTCAGCGAAGTCGTCGCCAAGAGCTTTGCCTTTGCGTTTTTCCCGGCGCTGGTATATTTCCTGCTTAAGGGGAAACCAAAGGCTGTCTTTGCGGCACTAGGAATAATGGCATACTTTCATGCGCTATCTGCAATACCTCTTTTTTTGGCCTTTTCAACATATCTTCTGAACGAAAAGCGCAACGGCGCAATTGTTCCAATTACCATATTCATTGTAATTTTTCTCCCTTTCCTATACGGCAACTTGATTTCGGAGAAACCGGATATAGCATTCCTCAAGGAAACCGCTCCCTATGCATCAGCAGTAAACGGGATAATACCGGTTCTAAAATATTCCCCTCTCCTAGCGCTTGGGTTATGGGGCATGAAAAAACATAAGCTCTCGCTGATTGCCATTCCCTCTCTCGTCTACTCGTTGATTTCGGTCTTGTCGCTTTTTTCAGATGCTCTCGTTCCATACTCGTTCTTCCGGGCGGCAAAATTTGCAATGTATCTTTCATTCATTTTTTCCATTCCCGCTGTCTGGGC
>JACRMZ010000106.1 GCA_016219455.1 Candidatus Aenigmatarchaeota archaeon | reverse complement strand
TATGGCACAAAAGCCGCACATGAACCTTATCACAATAGGGCACGTAGACCACGGGAAGTCGACGACAGTCGGCCGTCTTCTTTATGACACGGGCAACGTGACTGAAGAGCAGATGAGGAAGCTGAAGGATTTGGCGAAAGAGTACAAGAAGGAAACATTCGAATTCGCGTTCGTAATGGACCGCTTGAAAGAGGAGAGGGAAAGGGGTGTCACGATAGACGTGATGCACACTAAGTTCGACACTGCAAAGTACTTCTTCACTGTCATAGACGCGCCAGGCCACAGGGACTTTGTGAAGAACATGATAACAGGGGCAAGCCAGGCTGATGCCGCTATCCTTGTTGTCAGCGCAAAGGAAAAATCGCAGGAGCAGACAAAGGAACACGTCTACCTTGCGAAGATCCTCGGGATACCGCAGCTAGTCGTGTCAATAAACAAGATGGACGCCGTTGAGTACAAAGAGTCGGAGTTCAACACGACAAGGGAGGAAGTCTCTAAGATACTCAAGAGCATAGGGTACGATCCCGCAAAGATCCAGTTCGTTCCTTCCTCGGCATACAAGGGCGACAACATAGCAAAGCCCTCGACAAACATGCCGTGGTACAAGGGGCCGACGCTGTTCCAGTCATTGGACAGCTTTGTTGTCCCGCAGAAGGGCAAGGACAAGCCACTGAGGCTTCCGATCCAGGACGTGTACACCATAACAGGAATTGGCACAGTTCCAGTCGGCCGCGTGGAAAGCGGAATACTCAAGAAGGGGGACAAGGTAGTCTTCATGCCCAGCAATGTTACTGGAGAAGTGAAAACGATAGAGATGCACCACGCCGAAGCGAATGAAGCAGTGCCTGGTGACAACATCGGTTTCAACGTGAGAGGAGTGGACAAGACCCAGATAAAGAGGGGAGATGTCGCAGCACATGCAAACAGCGCACCAAAACCGGCAAAGGAGTTCCTTGCCCAGATAATCGTGCTCAACCACCCCAACGTGATAAGCAAGGGTTACACGCCAGTCTTCCACTGCCACACGGCGCAGGTTGCGTGCAGGATTGAGGAGATTGTCAAGCAGATAGACCCGAAGAACGGAAACGTGATCAAGGAGCATCCGGATTTCATAAAGACCGGTGACGCTGCCATAGTAAGGGCAGTTCCCACGAAGCCGTTCATTGTGGAAAGCCACAAGGACTTCCCAGAGCTAGGAAGGTTCGCAATCAGAGACATGGGAAAGACCGTAGCTGCGGGTGTCTGCATAGAAGTCAGGTACTAAGCCAATTTTGCGGCCCATTGGCCGCCTTTTCCTTTATTTTCAACTCTAGGCGTCTTTATAAGCCAGAAGCACCAAACTCTATTTTGGCAAGGTTGGCAATCATTTAAATACCTTGCGTTACTAAAAGAGTGAATGTCAGTCATCTAAGGTGGCTGATGATGAGTGAAAAATATGCAAAGGGCAAGGATAAAACTGAGCGGATCGGATGCGAAGGCGCTTGACCAGTTATGCATCGAAATAAAGGGGATAGCCGGGCGTTTTGGCGTGGTCGCAAAAGGCCCGATACCGTTGCCTACAAAGAAGCTCAAGGTCACTACAATGAAGACCCCGTGCGGTGACGGAACAGGCCACGGCAACTCCACATGGGATCACTGGGAAATGAGGATTCATAAAAGGCTCATCGATGTAGCCGCTGACCAGCGAACCCTGAGGCAGATAATGAGAGTCGATATCCCTGAGACAATAAACATACAGATTGAGCTCAAGGAGTAGATATAATATAAAATGGACACGGAAGAGAAAGAATAGACTAATTCTTGTGGGGTGGTCAGGATTACCCTAAAACTGGGAGGGGCTCTGCCCCTCGCGGTTTGGCTGGATTTATTTAAACCACGCCAATAGTTTATCGTGGAAAGGCCGCATTATCTAAGCCATCCCTCAAGGAGAGGCTTTCTCAAGAGATATGCCATTTCTTTTGTATTCCTGTCATTTTCAATATACTCGTTTTTCTTTTCCCCAAAGACGTTGCCGGTAAGCAGGCCTGTTTTCTCAGGAATCTTTCTTTTTCCATCCATTCTGCTTTTCCTTTACGGTGAGGTTAGCAGAAAAACAACGACATACATTGTCAACGACAGGGGAGTTTACAGGAACTACTCGTTTTTTTCCAAGAAATCGTCGTACATACCTTTGGCGACTGTCGAGAAGACCACATTCTACCAATCCATTCCTGAAAGGCTTCTTGGGGTAGGGACAGTCGAGATGTGGGGAGAGGAGAATCTGAGCATAAGGTTTGATGACATACGTGACCCGCAGAAGGTGTCCGATATGATAAATTCGCTTAGTGGTGTGAGATGGAAACCAGAGCGTTTGAAATAGCATCAAAGTCACTCAGAGGCAACTATGCCGAGAAAGGCATCCTTGCCGGAAAGAAGAACTATCCGCAGTACTGGCTTCGCGATTTTGCGTTTGCGTCCTTCGGGTCTGTGGCGCTTGGAGACTGTGAAATAGTAAAAAAATCATTGGTGGAGTTCGCTGGAAAAATGGACGATGGAAAAGTCCCGATGAGAACAAGGCATTCAAACGCCGGCTGGATGGTCTGGGACAATATTTTTGAATCGCGCTTTGAAGCCGACAAGCCCCCATTCAGCTATGCCATAGACTCCAACCCGCTCTTTGTCATAGCCCTTGGCAACTACTTTTCAAAAACCAATGACAAGCAGTTTATCGAAAAAATGTACCCTGCGGCAAAAGAGGCCATGGAGCATCTTGAAGCGCTGGAGGACGGCGGCCTCCTGCCACAGGGCATCTACGGCGACTGGGCAGACACGCTGAAAAAAGAGGGCTGCGTTTCGTATGCAAACATATGCTACAACAAGGCCCTTGAGACTATGTCAGGGTTCTGCGATGCCCTCGGCAAAGAGAACACATACTCTGATAAGGCAGTCATGCACAAGGAGAAAGTGTTGTCCGAGTTCTGGAACGGCGAGTATTTCGAAGACATGGACGGGAGGTTTGACACAGCTTCCAATGCGCTGGCGTGCCTCTGGCTTCTTGATGGAAGCGATAGGGACAAGGCGGAAAAAATATTCGCTGTGACTGAAAAGCTGCTTGAATATAACGTCCCGCTTCCATCGATGTTTCCGCCATATCCGCGTTCCAAGGTTTCATGGGATGCTGCAATTGCGAAAAATCCGGGTTTCCATAACGGGGATAGCTGGCTTTGGATTGGGTGCGTTGACGCACTTGCGAAAAAGAAGTTCGGCTTTGACGAGGAGGCTGAAAGGGAAGTAGGGAAGATTGCCGAGGCAATAGAAAGATACGGCGATGTGTACGAGGTTTATAGCAACGGGAAACCGACAAAGACCAAAGGCGTTTTGCGCCAATTGAAAATATATCCTTTTGGAGGATATGAAGCCGACAGGGGATGGAGCTGGTCTTCAGGGCTTTTCGTCAAGGCGTGGAAGGAAATAAAGGGCTAATATGGAAACCTCCGCAAAGTACGTGACTCTCATATACGACCTTCTGAAGCGGATGAAGATAGCAATGGGCGATGAAGCAATAGACATCGCAAAGAAGCTGGGAGACATAGAGTTTTCGTGGAGCGATGATCCCGTCGGGATAAAGACGGACGGCTTTGTCGTAATCCAGCGGCTGATGGATTCCTATAGGAGAGTGCTTGGGACGTTTGCGAACAAAGTGGCGTCAGATGCGATAGAAAAGTCCCTTGTGGAATATCCGGAGCTTGATGTCCCAAAAGACATCGTACCTGCCAAGGTCAAAATGATAAGATATTCAATACTCAAGGAGAAGCTTAAAAGTGCCGCGAAGGAAGTCGGCCTCTAAATGTACGAGAAAAACGGCTTTCTGAAAAGGGACACCGGAGGCTCTTTGTAGTCTATTTTCCCCCACTTTGCCCCAAGCCACCGCCTGAAGAGTTCCTTCTGGGGCTTTTTGCCCTTTCCCAGAAGAATCCTTTTCTCAAATTGCGGTTTCTCTGCAGGCTTCACGATGACTAACTCTATCTTCTGCATCCGCGACACCATAATTTCGATATCTTCCCCGCGGGAGTTCTCTATGACGTACCTGAGCTCTTCATGTCCCAGCCTTAGACCATCGACGCCAATTATGTCGTCACCGGTAAAAATTCCCGCCTTCCTTGCTGGCGAGCCGTCCAAAACCTCCTTCACCGATGTTTTTCCATCGTCACCCTTTACCCGTATGCCTATGTAGAATTTCCCGTTTTTCCCGTTCTTGTTGACAAGCGCCAGCCCGGC
>JACRMZ010000105.1 GCA_016219455.1 Candidatus Aenigmatarchaeota archaeon | reverse complement strand
GCCGGCCTTGCTGAGGAGGCTGGCCAGGCATACAAGGACATTGATGAGGTGATCGACGCGTGCCATTCTTCCGGGATTTCAAAGAGGGTGGCAAAGTTCCTACCCATAGGTAACGTAAAGGGTTAAATAGCTTTTGCTTCATTCTAAGCTGGTGATGTTATGGAATACTGCGATGATTGCAAAAAGATAAAAGAGAAGGAAAATATGGATGAGAAAATAGAAAAAATGTACAATAAAGTAAAAGAGATTGATGAAAGACTAGACGTGTATTCTAAAAACATGGAGCAGAGGATTAAAGACTGGAAAAGAAGTGTGCACGGCCTTATTCTAGATTGAGGTGATTTCATGGGAAGAAAAATGAGCAGAGCACGAAGGTTAGCGCGAATGCCAAAAAGAACCGATGAACAGATGACGGCAGCGAAGGTTGCCAGCAGTCATTTCTCAGTCTTGATGAAAGACATGTTGGACGACGAAGGACTTCCCGATAGTTTCTGCCAGCATTATGGCAACGATGGAAACATATACAACGTCGCGATAAACACTCTCGAAACTGACGGCATCCACAACCACAATTACAAAGTCGATGTAAAAGCCAAGAAGGTCGTTGATTACGAGCTTTGCATACTAGGGTGATTTCATGGAATACTGTGGAAGATTCAAAGAAATTGAGTATAGAAAGGTCAGTATTGAAGTTTGAAAGATTCTACCGATGTGGTTTGATGCAATACAGCAAATCCAAATTCAAAGAACTCAGTAAGCTGCTGTTTGAAGGGCAAAGCACAATTTAAGCGTTCGCGTTTCTAGTTAGCTATGAAAATACCAGTCAGCGTGATAACCGGATATTTGGGCGCTGGAAAGACCACGCTTCTCAGAAAAATAATAGCCGAGCATCCGAAGAAGCTAGCAGTTCTCATGAACGAGTTCGGTGAAATAGGCATAGACGGCGATGTCATCAAAGGGAAAAACATCGACATGATTGAGCTCTCAGGCGGATGCGTCTGCTGCTCGCTCAGCGGCGAGTTCGATGCCGCTATAAAAGAGATATCAAAGCTTAAGCCAGAAATGATCATTGTTGAAACGACAGGCGTTGCGGAGCCTGATGCGATAGTCCTTGACCTCGACGAAATAAAGGAAGTGAAGCTGGATTCCGTCATAACAATAGTGGATTGCGACGCCATGGTCAAATTCCCGTCACTCGGCCATACCGGCCGGACGCAGATAGAGATTGCCGACATAATATTGCTCAATAAAACCGATCTTGTGAACAGTACAGATAAAATAGAGGAAAAGGTGCGTTCGATAAACGAGCATGCGCACATCTTCAGGACAGTAAAGTGCGGCGTGGCGATAAAGTCGCTGTTCGGCCTTTTTTCAGACAAGGCCGTGGAAAAGCCAGATAAGTCCCACACAGACGACAAAACGGAGTTTTTTTTCTATTTTGCTAAGGAGATGAAAAGGGACGCGTTTGAGCTTTTCCTCCAGGACCTTGAAGGCGTTTACAGAGCGAAGGGTTTTGTGAAGTTCCGAGACGGCACATACCTGTTCAACTATGTCTCAGGGAGATGGGACTTTGAACCGTTCAAGTCCGAGACGCACAGGATAGTTTTCATCGGCCAACACTTGAAAGAACGGGAAAAGGACATAATAAAAGCCGTCAAGGGGTGCGAGCGTGTACAGGTTCATTGAAGACGAGGCAACAGCAGACATCGCCTTTGAAGCAACTGGGAAAACTCTTGAGGATGTACTTGAAAGCTCAGCGCTTGCCACTACCAATGTGATGGTCCGCGACCTTAGGAAGGTTTCTCATATCGAACGTGTGGCATTCTCAGTCAAGGGAGATTCGGATGAAATGCTGCTATTCAACTTCCTCCAGGAGATAATTTTCTACAAGGATGCAAAGCAGCTCCTTTTCTCAAAATACTCCATAAAACTTGGGAAAAGCTCGCTGGAATGCGTTGCATTGGGGGAAAAAATAGACCAGAAAAGGCACGACTTGGTCGTTGACGTAAAGGCAGTGACGCTCCATCTCTTTGAGCTGAAGAGGACAAAGGGTAGCTGGAAGGCACACGTGATATTGGACATTTAATTACTACTTAAAAGTAACTATTAATAGTTTTCATTCCTATTATGCGTATGAAGAAGGTCATGTTCGATGTGGGAAACGTTATTTTGAAAGCAGACCACAAAATCACTTTTGATATCCTGAAAAAATACGGCGTTCCTGAAGAAAACGCAGTTAACTTTTACAATAACGCCGATTATGCTGCTTTCAGCAGAGGAAAGATAAGCGGAAAAGACTTTTGCGCTGCAATCGTTGAAAAGCACGTTAAATTCCCGCTTACATATGAGCAGGTCGTTGAAGCGCACGACAAGCACATCTATGAGGTTGATACTGATGTGATGAGAATAGTTTCAAAGCTCCCCGGAATAATTGTTTTCACAAACACAAATGAATGGCAGACATTCAGGGAGAGGGAGCTTGTGGGCTTGGAAAAATATTCAGATAAAATAATAAGGTCACACGAGATAGGAATGCTGAAAGCAGACGAGGGCTGCTTTGAAAAAGCCATCAAGGAGTTTGAACTTAACCCAGGAGAAATAGTTTTTATTGATGACAATAAAGAGAACATCGAGAAGGCCATGATTGCCGGAATAGATGGTATCTTATTCACTGACGCGAAAAGCCTTGAAAGAGAGATGAAAAGGAAGCGTCTTTTCTGATTTTTCCTGCACGTTAGAAATGGCAGTCTATTGTGGAGCAACCGCCAGAGTAGTCGTGCGATACTGAAAGGTATTCGCCAACGGTAAGGACCTGGTTTTCCCTGCTTCCGTACCTGTATATTGTTATGCCCTTGCATCCCAGTTTGTACGCCATGAGAAAAACGCCCTTGACATCGTCAATGCTTGCCGTTTCGGGGAGGTTTACCGTCTTTGAGACTGAAGAGTCGGAATATTTCTGGAAAGCCGCCTGAATTTTGACGTGCCACTCTGGAGCTATGTCAAGAGCAGTGACAAAAATCCTCTTGATGCTGCCATCCAAACCGCGGATATTTTGGACTGAGCCGTTCCTTGCTATGTCCATCATAAGTTGTTCGGAATAAAATCCGCCATCCCTTGCGGCTTTCTCGAAAAGCTGGTTGACTTCAACCAATCTCGTCCCTTCCATTACATTCCTAACAAAAGAGACGGCAAACAGGGGCTCTATTCCTGATGAGCATCCGGCTATAATTGAAACCGTGCCTGTCGGCGCGACTGTAGTGAGAGAGGCGTTCCTCATTGATTTGTGCCCTTTCTTTTCCCAAACGCTCCCGAAGAAGTTGGGGAAGTTGCCGCGTTCTTCACCAAGGGATTCAGACGCCTTCACGGATTCCTTCCAAATAAACGCCATGACTTTTTCTCCCAAGGCGGCAGCTTCTTCAGTGTCATATGGAACATTAAGTTTTATCAAAAATTCGGCAAATCCCATAATCCCAAGGCCGATTTTCCTGTTGGCTTTCGTGACTTTTTCCGTTTCCTGAACAGGGTAGCTGTTTGCGTCAATGACATTGTCAAGGAACCTTATGGCTGTTTGTACAACGGAGGAAAGCCGATTCCAGTTTATCTTCCCAGCGCTTACAAACTTTGCGAGGTTTATGGACCCGAGATTGCACGATTCGTACGCAAGCAACGGCTGCTCTCCGCAGGGATTCGTAGCTTCAATCTCGCCTGCGTGAGGTGTCGGGTTCTTTTCATTTATTTTATCTATGAAAACCACGCCTGGGTCACCAGTCCTCCAGGCAGAGGAGGCGATAAAATTAAACACGTCGCGGGCTTTCATCCTCTTTACAGTTTTAAGCGTTCTGGGGTTTATGAGATCATATTCCTTGTTTGACAGAAGGGCAGTAATGAACTTCTTCGTTACGCCAACAGACAGATTGAAGTTCGCAAATCCCCCGTAATCCTTGGATTTTATGAATTCTATTATGTCCGGATGGTCGACGCGAAGGACACCCATGTTTGCCCCTCGCCTCCTGCCTCCCTGCTTCATGACATCTGTTGCCTCGTTGAAAATCCTCATGAAGCTTACAGGACCTGATGACGAGCCAAAAGCCTCTTTTATTGCATCACCCTTCGGCCGGAGGCGCGAGAACGAGAAGCCAGTCCCGCCGCCGCTCTGGTGGATTATGGCCGAGTTCTTGAGGGCATCGAATATCCCGGTTAGTGAGTCTTCTATTGGGAGGACAAAGCATGCCGATAGCTGTCCCCTGCCAGTTCCAGCGTTCATAAGGCATGGTGAATTAGGAAGGAACTCAAGGGAAGACATAATGCCAAAGAACTTGTCTTCCATTTCCCTTAACACTTTTTTGTTCATGCCATAGTTGGCTTCAACTGCAGCAATCGCCTTTGACACCCTTCTAAGCATCTGCGAAGGCGTTTCCATCCCATTCTCGTCCCTTAAAAGATAGCGTTCTTTTAGCACACGCACCGCATTGACAGTCAGCTTCAAGTCGTCTTTGACATCGATGAAGCTTTTTATCGCGCGTATCTTCTCCCGCTCTTTCCTGTAGAGAATGTAGGACTTTGCAGCGTCTGAGTATCCTTCGTAAATCAAAACCTGCTCAACCGTATCCTGGACTTCGTCAACTGACGGGACTGACTTTTTTTTGTCCAAAAGCTCGACGACCTTTTTCGTCAGCCTTTCAGATTCTTTTTCATTGCCCTTCCCGGTAGCTTCAAATGCCTTGAGTATGGCAAAAGATATCTTATCCGCCCTGAAACGGGCCAAAGAGCCGTCCCTTCTGCGTATCTCGCGTGGCATTGGAATCTAATTCGTCTTTCATCTTATTATAATTCCGAAAATCAGCGTTTCTCTATGGGAACGTATGCCCTTTCCTCATGCCCCGTGTAATCGGAGGCAGGCCTTATTATCCGGTTGTCCGCGTGCTGCTCCATCACGTGTGCCGTCCACCCTGACATCCTTCCGGTGGCGAAAATAAGCGTGAAGAACCTGCGGTCAATGCCAAGCATATGGAAAACGGATGCCGAGTAGAAGTCAACGTTCGGGTATAGCTGTTTTTCGGCAAACATATGGGCTTCAATGATTTCAGACATCTTGTACCATTTCTGCTGCCCGCGCTCTTCGCCCATCCTCTTTGAATATGCTTTGAGTATGGCAGCCCTCGGGTCCCCTGTCTTGTACACACGGTGGCCAAATCCCATTATCTTCGCCTTTTCTGCAAGCTTTGCTTTTATGTACTCTTCAGCCTTCCTTTCATCGCCAATCTCTTCGAACATCTTCATGACTTCTTCGTTTGCGCCGCCATGAAGCGACCCCTTGAGTGCGCCGATGGCCGCAACTGACGCAGAGTAAATGTCAGACAGAGTCGATGCGACGACTCGCGCG
>JACRMZ010000103.1 GCA_016219455.1 Candidatus Aenigmatarchaeota archaeon | reverse complement strand
GTTCCTCCTGTTTTTACATCATCACCTGTCTTTGCGATGCACCCGCACGCATAACGCACGTCTCCAGCCTGTATGTCTGCAGCAGCCGCAAGGTCCGTTAGGTAACCTGTTGTGCAACGGAACTCCGTCAGCCTGTCATCCCTGCACCCCAACTGCACATACGTCACGCAGCAATTGCTGAACTTCTGCCGTGCAACCTGCTTTTCACTCGTGGGGGCAGTTACGCTCATGAAGAATGCCACAATGGCCAACAAGACAACTACCGCTACCGCGAGCCCCACCATCGTGTTGATGGGCAGCTGCATCCCTTTCCTCATTTGAATATACTATCGTTTTTTCCGGATATAAACCTGCCCATTGTGTTAACACTTCGGAAAAGTGACAAACATGTTTTTTAACCTTTCCCTGCGAACTCATTGTATGGTTGTTATTGCGGCGCTGGGCAGCCATTCTGCCCTTGAGATTGCCCGCGGTTCACGCCAGGAGGGAATCCCCAATGTTATAGTGTGCCAAAAGGGGAGGGAGAAGTCTTACAGCTATTATAATAGGCGGGAATTGATGGGGAAACAAGCAGGCTTCATTGACGAGATTCTTGTTTTGCCTAAGTTCAGCGATGTTGCCAAAAAAAACGTTGAGAAAAGGCTTCTAGGAAAAAAGGCAGTCTTTGTCCCCAACCGCTCATTCTCGGTTTATGTCGGCTATGACAAAATAGAAAAATTCAAAGTGCCTATTTTTGGCAACCGGCTAATGCTCCGCATAGAAGAACGGGATGAGAAGCCCAACCAGTACGACCTTCTCAGGAAGGCCGGAATACGGACTCCTAGGATAATGGAGCCAGGAAAGATAGATTCCCTCTGCCTTGTGAAGGTGCCAGAAGCCTCGAGAAGCTACGAGCGCGGGAATTTTTTGGTTTCAAGTTCAGAAGAACTTGAAAGAAAATCAGACGAGATGATAAGAAAGGGTATCATAACAAAACAAGGCATGAATAAAGCTGTCATAGAGGAGTTCGTTGTCGGAGCGTACTTCAATTTTAATTTCTTCTACTCACCGCTCCTGGGTGAACTGGAGCTTATGGGAATTGATTTCAGGCGGCAAACAAACCTTGACGGCTTTTTGCATCTTCCTGCGGAGCAGCAACGTGAGGCAATGCGTCACGTTACGCTAAAGACGATAGAAGCCGGCCATGTCGCCTGCACAATAAGGGAATCCCTTCTTGAAAAGGTCTTTGAGGCTGGGGAGAAGTTTGTTGGCGCTTCGAAAAAAATGTTCAAGCCCGGGATAATCGGGCCGTTTGCCCTTCAAAGCGTCGTCACCGCCGGCCCACCTGAAGAGGACATTGTTGTCTATGATGTGAGCCCAAGGATGCCAGGCTCGCCTGGAATTGAATTCACTCCATACTCACGATGGGGACAGATGGGAATGGGGCGAAGGATAGCAATGGAGATAAAGGAAGCCAAACGTAACGGAAGACTGAAAGAGATTACTACTTAGATTCTTCATTTTTACCTACTTTTATTGGAGTCAGGCCGGCGAGTTCGCCTATCACATTCACGAGTTCAGTGTTAGTGGGGATGACAACTTTGGCGTTGTTTTGGAGCGACTTTTCGACTGCTTCCAGTTTTCGCAGCACTTGGGCATTCCCCCTGAAGTATTTGTCAGCAGCGTCGTTGACTAGCTTTATGGCTTCTGCCTCACCCTGCGCCTCGAGCACCTTGGCTTGCATATGACCTTCGGCTTCGAGGATTGTCTTTTGTCGTATCCCTTCGGCTTCCTTTATATTAGCTCTTCGTTCGCCGTCAGCCTTAGTCTCGGCGGCCGTTGCGTAATCGATTGCAGCGACCTTTTCATTCTCCGCTTTAACGACTTTATTCATTGTTTCCTGAACGTCCTTCGGGGGGTCTATTTGCTTTAATTCAGTGCGAACGACTTCGATGCCCCAGTTTTCCGTTTCCGACCTGAGCGTATCCTGGAGTTCCTTGTTTATTTTTCCCCGCTCGCTGTTAGCGCTCTTAAGCGTCATCGTCCCGATTATGTTTCTCAGTGTGGTACGAGCGAGATTCACAATCTGGAACTGAAAATTATTCACGTTATATATGGCGTTCTTCACGTTAGCCTCATCGGGCTTCACCTTAAAATATACTTGAGCGTCTACGTGCGCTTTAAGGTTGTCATTAGTGATTTTTTCATGCGCTTCCGCTTCCACCAGAACTTCTGTTATGTTGACTCGGACCATGCGGTCGACTAGCGGGATTACCCAGTTGAATCCGGGCTCGGCGAACTTTCGATACTTCCCGAACCGTTCAATAAGCCCTCGTTCAGTCGGCCTGACTACCTTTATACCCGCGAGGAGAACGATTACCACGAAGGCGACTATGGCATACGCTATTTTTATCGTCTGACCTTATTAAAGGTTATTTTTACACCGAGGCTCTGCTTAGCCGTATTAACCGAAATGCAAGAAAACGGCTAAAACTTAACTTCAACATCCCTGGCCTCTTCTCTTCGGAAGTCTTGAAACGGGGTTTTGTTCTCAGGATATTTAAGCTGTTTTACCGAATCTAAACCATGGTCTCCATTGCGACCATTTGTTCCCATTCTGCGCTGCAGATATTCCACGGCGCCAGGCAGGAAGGGTTTGGCACAATAGGTGTTGCAAAGAAATCCGTCAAGAAAACCTACGGCTCTTTCCCGCTTGCAGCGCCTGACGAATATGTGATTGTCGATGACTATTACCGGCTGCTTCATCCTTCTGTCCAGCGCGGCCTGATAAAGAAGAATGCTGTTCTGATCCCGCACGGCTCGTTTGTAGAGTACATTGGTTCAGAAAACATCCTCTCCAAGCTAAAGGTCCCGTTATTCGGTAACCGGAAAAGCCTTAAGTGGGAATCATCGCGCAGCAAACAGGAAGAGTGGCTGAAAAAGTCCAAAGTCCGTTTCCCAAAGACAATAGACTTTGAGGACATTGCCGGAAGAGTATTTGTAAAATTCGGCGGCGCGAAGGGCGGAAAAGGGTTTTTTTCCGTTTCATCAAGGACAGAGTTCCTCGAAGAGTGCGTGAAAAGGAACGTTGACTCAAAAACAGCGGCGATACAGGAGTTCCTTGTCGGCTCACGCTACTATCTTCACTTCTTCCATTCGCCAATGCAAAGGAGGCTAGAGTTCCTTGGGGCAGACAAGCGGATAGAGATAATAGATGAAGCTTATCGTGGTTTGCCAAAAATCAACGAGGACTTCTTCGACTATACTGTAACTGGAAACGCTCCAGTGGTCCTCCGGGAAAGCCTGCTGCCGCAGGCCATTGATATGGGGGAAAGGGTACTTGAGGCCTCGAAAAAACTGTTCAAACCCGGGCTAATCGGGCCGTTCTGCCTTGAGACGATGCTGACAAAAAACGGGTTCGTTTGCTTTGAAATATCCGCCAGAATAGTCGCAGGCACAAACCTCTATCCTCAGGGCTCTCCATACTCTCCTTACATTTTTGAGGAACCGATGTCCACGGGAAGGAGGATAGCTGTCGAACTTGCAGAGGCAGAGCGCGAAGGGAAACTTGAGAAGGTGTTGTCTTGAATTATGCTTCCGCCGGCGTCGACAGGGACAAACGCAGAAAAGCAAAGTCGTTGATAAAAATACCCAAAAATGCAGTAAAAACTCCTTACAATCTCCTTTACAAAACCCTAGCCGGCTACCAAGTCAAAACGAGCGACGGCGCCGGCACAAAGGTCCTTCTTTCAGAACTTGCGGGAAAGCACGGCACGATTGGCATTGATGCAGTCGCGATGGTTGCAAATGACTGCATCCGCTCCGGCGCAACGCCTGTGGCGCTTACTGATATAATAGACGTTAGGGAATCAGAGCCAACGCTCATTAGGGAGTTGCTCAAAGGTGTAGAAGCAGGAGCGAAGCAAGCCGGTTGCCCCGTTGTTGGGGGAGAGATAGCAGACGTCCCAGAACTCCTAAAATCGGCGTACCAGATAAACTGCGACTGCGTTGGCGATGTGCAAAAAAAGGAAATTATATGGGGCCGTGTTAAAGCGGGCGATGCTGTTGTTGGATTGCCTTCCTCTGGATTGCATTCTAACGGAATATCGCTTGCGAGGAAAACCCTTTTCAGGGAATGGAGAGGAGCGTACGATGCGTACGACGAGCCGATGGGATTTGACCGCCCTCTCATTGAGGAGGCACTGGAACCGACAAGAATCTATGTGAAGGAACTGGCAAAAATACGCAAGCGCGTCCAAGTAAAAGCGGCTGTCCACATAACGGGAGACGCGTACCTGAAATTCCTGAAATTGGGGAAGGGATTCGAATTCTTTTCATTCCAGCCGCAGCAGATATTCAGGCTGATAAACACGTTCGTCGCAACGGACGAGATGTTCCGCACATTCAACATGGGCTGGGGATTCGCCGTTGTTGTTGATGAAAAAGACGCAGACACAGTAGGCGAGACTATTGGTCGCGTTTCCAACGGCAACAAAATCCGCGTTGACTACAACGGCAAACGGTTCATCCTTTAGTCCTTTTCAGTATCATGTACGCGTTGTAAAGGTCTGAAAGCTCCCTGTATGAGCGCTCTCTTCTGAAGAGTTCTTTCTCCTTTTTGCCTGCTTTTCTAGTCCCCATTGAGCAAAACTCCCTGAGATGTTTTTCATCGTTGGCAGCACGTCCCATCGCATCGGCAGCCCTGGAGAACATTCCTTTTGATTCGTACGCCTCTGCAGATCGCTCAAAACAATCCGTTGCCGTCTCGTCATGCTGCCAGGAATACTCGTTTTCGATATGCCAAATTCCTCCGGCAAATTCATCGTCTCCTTTCTTGCATTTTTTCCTGATGCATTTTTCTAGCGTTATCCCTCGGACATCACTCTCGTACTTCTCAGACCCTGGGACATTGAGCTCATAGAAAAGTGCCTTTACTATCCTTTTCCCTTCCTCCGTGACCATTTCTTCCAAAACCTTTTCAACCCCCGTAAAACCACCCCATCAGAGATTATTTTCCGGGGATGAGAAGGTTTGTCGAGACCTGAGGGGACGACACTCCATCAAACGGCTTTTCATCCCTGAACACAAGGGCGCTTTGTGCCATTGCAACCTGTATTTAGTATTGGGATGTATTTTCCGCATCAATCTGAATGCTCGCTGAATGAAACCAACATTCCATCCTCGTTGAAAATAGCATAAAAATCAAGGCAGCCCACGATGCCATCAGCGCAATACGCATATGCTCTCTTGCCCTTAAGGAACCCAGTTGAATCGTCGTAGACCTCCCTGTCCAATTCTGTCATGTTGCCATTCAGGTCTTCTTCTGCAACGCTTACCATACCCTCTTCTTCCGGCAGATTTTTGAAGTCAAAGAAATAACGCAGCGCAAAGTCCTTTGCAATCTCATTGTCCCCGCCAGCCGCTGCCTTGTGGTATCTGTCAATTCTGACTGCGTCGCTACCGTGTATGTCATACATCCTACTCACCAATTTGTCTACGAGCATCTCTGGCCTGCCTGCATCCTCCTGGTACCAGTGGCTCCAATACGCTCCCTGCTTGACAAGTTTTCTTTCATCTTCCGTTAGCTTCAATTTTTCATCAGGCATGAAATCACTCTATGTTTTCCAGCTCCTCGTTTGAGTATTCTGGTATGGAAAAATATGCATTTTCAAATTTGCCATCGGCAAAGACCATCCATGCCCGGAATTCCTCTGAGCCTTGAATCTCAAGGAAATACGCTTTCTTCCCGTCAAGGAAGCCTTCATCATCGTAAAAGCCCGAGTCAAGCTCGTGGATTTCAGATTCCGTGAAGAAGTATTCGGCGGCCTCCGTGTCGGTGCAATAAAGAGCATGGGAGATAAGGCCTATTGAGAACTCGTTTATTTCCTCCGGGACGCTGGACTTTGCCTTCTCATACGCGGAGGTTTTTTGGCTTCCATCATTGTCATGGTAATACTTCATCTTTTGGAGGAGCCTGTATAGGGAAGACCCCTTGTCGGCAATGTCAGTCTCCCTGTTCCACAGCTTTTCTTCATCGTCCTTTGTGAACTCCATACAATCACTTTCCGCCTCCAACTACATATTCTTAAGCTGCCTCGCAAGGGACAACTCTTATTGACCTTTGTCCTTATGCAGCTTCCTGAAGCCTGTCAGAGGGAGTTTTTTCGAAATGTCCTCTGTCACTTCAAGGAAATTCCCTTCGTCGATTTCTTTTCCGTATTGCGCACCGCCTGCATTAGCATGCCCACCGCCCCCAAACGCACGAGCCCACTCGGAGAGGTCGTATTTCCCCTCGTGTTCCTTGGCCATCCTGAAG
>JACRMZ010000107.1 GCA_016219455.1 Candidatus Aenigmatarchaeota archaeon | reverse complement strand
CGCAGGCATAATAATAACTTTCAGCCTTGCTGGCCTCTACGGGATAGCAATAGCTGTGATGGCGATGCTGTCCTTGACTGGAATGATAATAACAATGGATGCATATGGCCCCATAACTGACAACGCCGGCGGCATAGCCGAAATGTCGGGATTGGAAAAGCATGTGCGTGATGTGACTGACGCGTTGGATGCCGTAGGCAACACGACGAAAGCCGTGACAAAAGCGTTTGCAATCGGTTCGGCGGCTCTCGCTTCCCTGACACTATTTGCCGCTTTTGTCGGTGAAATAGAGAAGCTTGGGGCGAGTTCGCAGTTCCTCATAAATGACCCCGTCGTTCTGGTTGGATTATTCGTAGGCGGATTGGTGCCGTTCTACTTCTCGTCGTTCTGCCTCAAGGCCGTAGGTAACGGAGCCTTCAAGGTAGTCGAGGAAGTGAGGAGGCAGTTCAAGCACAAGGGAATAATGGAAGGGACGCAGAGGCCCGATTACGCCAAATGTGTTGACATAGTTACTGTTGCTGCATTGAATGAAATGAAAATACCGAGCTTGATAGCGGTGCTTACGCCACTTGCCATCGGTTTCCTCCTGGGGCCCAAGGCCGTTGGCGGCCTTCTTATGGGCTCTATAGTCTCGGGATTCCTGCTGGCAATATTGATGACCAACGGGGGCGCTGCCTGGGACAATGCCAAGAAATACATTGAATCAGGAAAGCTCGGGGGCAAGGGTTCCGATGCGCACAAGGCAGCCGTTGTCGGCGACACGATAGGCGACCCCTTCAAGGATACTGCAGGCCCGGCACTCAACCCGCTGATCAAGGTGATGAATACAATCGCACTGCTTGCAGCCGGCTACATAATAAAGTATGCGCTGCTAGCGTTGTGATAAAATGAATCTCCTTCATGGGGTTCCAGGACCAGAACCACCGAAGGCGATATTCGCGGTAATAGAGGTCCCGTCAAAGGGAAAGAACAGGTACGAATACGATGTAAAGAAAGAAGCGTTCATGCTTGAGAAGGTGCTGGAGGGCCCCTACACATATCCGGTGGATTGCGGGTTCATACCATCGACATGGTACGACGATTCGGCTCCGCTGGATGTCATGGTCCTTGTGTTTGAGCCGACGTTTCCCGGCTGCATAATCAGGTGCAGGCCCATTGGGTTGCTGAGGATAAAGCACTCTTCAGGTATAGACGACAGGGTGCTGGCAGTGCCAGCTGATGAAGCAAGGCTTGGAGGCATCAAAGACATAGAGGATGTGCCGGCTCACACAAAGAAGGAAATAGCGCACTTCTTCACCGAGCTAAGGAAGCTCGGAGGGGAATGGTGCGAACTCCTTGGGTGGGAAGGCAGCAGCGAGGCAGAAAGGGCCATACAGCATGCTATAAATCTTTATAATAGAAAATACGGACGGTGACAAGATGTACAAGGTAATTGAGATCAAAGATACGGTGAAAGTCTCGCCAACGAAACTTGGCGAAGATTTGGATGTGGCGCTCAAAGAGAGCCTTAGCGCCAAGTATGAGGGTTCAGTAAATCCTGAACTGGGAGTTGTCCTCAATGTGGAGGATGTCGTTGAAGTTGGCGATGGAAAGATACTTCCTGGAGATGGCTCTGTCCATTATGCCGGCAAGTTCAAGGTACTTGTTTTCCAGCCGGATGAGCACGAGGTGCTTCTTGGAGAAGTTGTTGATATAACAGAATTCGGCGCTTTCATAAGGCTCGGGCCCATTGATGGGCTTGCGCACGTCTCGCAGGTCATGGACGATTTCGTAAGCTATGACAAGAAGAACAGGACGCTCCTGGGACAGGCAAGCAAGAGAGTGCTTTCCGTAGGCGATGTCGTCCGCGCAAGGATAATCTCCGTTTCCATAAAAGACAAAGATAAGATAGGGCTGACAATGAGGCAGCCTCGGCTTGGCGCGCTTCATTGGTTCGACGAGGAGAAGAAATACATAAAGAAAGAAGAGAAGAAGGAAGTTAAGGAAGAGCCGCTCCCTGTTGAAACACCGGAAAGCGCAAAGGCTGATTGATATGACAAAGGAAAAAGTCTGCAGGGATTGCCGCCGTGTTGTGGAAGGCAATGAGTGCCCCATTTGCAAATCAACCGATATGACCAACAAGTGGAGAGGCGTCGTAGTAGTGATAGATCCCAATTCCGAAATCGCGCAGCACATGAAGCTGTCTGTGCAGGGAAAATATGCCATAGAGCTTAAGTGAGGTAGATTAAATGAAGCTTGATATTGAGGAAAGGAAAGAAAATCCGTTGCTTGGGAGGCTTGAAGTGCGGGTTTTAGTGACGCACGAAAAGGAAGCCACCCCGAAAAAGGACGCCGTACAGGAGGCCCTCATGAAGGAGTTGGGGGAGTCAAAAGAAAATGTCGAGATAACAAGGATATTCAGCCAGAAGGGCATTTGCTGCTCCAAGGCATGGGCTTACATAAAGAAGCCTGAATTGTCAGCTGCGGTTTTAGAGGAGCTCAAGAAGCAGAGCGACGACGACTTGGATGAAAGCGCACTTGAGGGCGGCGACGAGGGGGACGAAGAGGAGGAAGAAGAGGGAGAGGAGAAAAAGAAGAAAACCTCAAAGAAAAAGAAGGCCGCAAAGCCCAAGAAGGCCAAGAAGAAAAAGTAGGTTATGCATCTTGAGGTAGCATCGTTCGAAGGCAACCCAAATCTCGGGCTTTTTTCCACAGCGACGGATTCATTTTGCATTTCGGGCTCTTCGAGGTTTGCCAAGCTTGCGTCTGAGATACTGAAAGTGCCGCATCACGAGGTCCTCGTTTCGGAATCAAGGGCGATAGGCATATTCACGGCAGCCAACTCAAATGGGATTCTTGTTCCGCATATAACCGAAAAATCCGAGATAGCTGAATTCAAGAAGCTGGGAATCAATGTCTGCATGCTGAAAACAAAGGAGACAGCCCTTGGCAATCTTATCGCTTTAAATGACAAGGGATGCATCATGAGCCCCTATCTTTTGCCATACAGAAAAGAGATATTTGATTGCTTCGGCTGCGAGGTCGTCATCGCGTCAATAGCTGGACTGGACCTCGTTGGGAGTTCATGCGTCGCCACAAACAAGGGGTTTCTCACGCACAGGGACTGCACGGAAAGGGAATTCAAAATCATAGAGGACGTGCTAAAGGTCAAAGGCGAAATAGGGACGGCGAATTTCGGCTCCCCATTCGTTGGCGCGTTTATCGTCGCCAACAGCAACGGCTTTATAGCTTCTGAGCAGACAACCGGTCCGGAGCTTGCGCGGATAGACGAGGCGCTGGGATTTATATGAGCTTTAAATAAATACACAAACGATTTTGAATATGGTCGAACAGAACAAAGTGGAAAAGAAAAACAATATTTTTGTAGAGTTTTTTAAAAAAATAGAGACGGAGCAAGATGCCTTTAAGACAATAAAAGACACGTCAAATGGATTCCTAGCTATTGGTGCCGTAATGATGCTATTTGGCATCGCTTTAACGTATTTCTTTAACAGCAGTTTTTATTATGGCCCGTTTCTAGATGGCATGTTGTACGCTGTTTTCGGATTTTTCTTGAAACGATTTAATAGCAGAGCAAGTGCAGTAGTTTTATTGTTACTTTCCTTTTTTTCCGCAATAACAACCTTAATGAACAAATTATTTGGTGGTAGCGGAGGAAAAAACATATTTCTTGCCGCGTTTGTATTTGCATACTCTATTAGGGCTGTACAGGCAACGTTTGCTCTTAACAAACTAAAATCAACCAAACCAATCGCGTCTTAAAGCATTTATACATGCCTAATGTTACTAACTTATGACCGCTGAAATGAAGGAACGCGAATTCTATGAGAAATATGCGCTCTATCAGCAGCTTCGCGCCGAAGCGGATGCCAGGCTGAAGCAGCGCGACTTGGTGGCAAATACCATAAACGAGATTTCACTTACGATAAGCGCCCTTGGCGACATAAAGAACACCGAGGAAGGCAAGGAGATATTGGTACCTTTGGGCTCTGGCGTGTTTATTGCCGCAGCCCTGAAGGACAACAAAAAAATGCTTTTGGACCTAGGCTCTGACACATACGCCAGAAAGTCCCTGAATGAGGGCGCAGAAAACCTCAAAGGCAGGAATGAGGAACTCCAGAAAGCGATGGTTTCAATAAACATGGAGCTTGCAAGCATAGAGAAGCAGCTTGCTGAACTCAGCGTTGAAATAGAAAGGCTCTCAATGAACCTTAAAGCGTGATTTTTTCCCTGAAGAACCTTTCCCACGCGGGCTCCAGTGGCAATTTGCGGATTTCTTCTCT